>JBCBCD010000328.1:3602-7336 GCA_038530915.1 Bacteroidota bacterium | reverse complement strand
TCCATTGGCTTTTACAGAATTGGCTTTCTTTTTTGCCCTAATGATTTTACTGACACTGGGACTGACCGGGTCGTCATTCAAATCACCCATGATGATGATTTTTGCTTCAGGGTGCTGTGCTAAAATAGAATCACTGGTATTTTTACAAAGTAAAGCTGCCGCATTGCGATAAGGCTGACTGGCTTCTTCACCTCCTCTTCGAGAAGGCCAATGGTTGACCATGACATACATCAAGTCCCCATCATACATTCCTTCTACCAATAAAATATCTCTGGTGTAGATGCGATCACCATTGTCATCATGGATGAGTAAGGGCATTTTTTTGCTCGATTTGAGCTTAAAATATTTTTCCTGATACAGCAAAGCAACATCAATTCCCCGCACATCCGGTGACTCATAATGGACAATTTTATAATTTCTTTTGCTGATAAGTGGATGATTTACAAAGTCTTCCAAAACAGATTGATTTTCTATCTCTGCTACACCCAATAAAGCGAGACCATCCGGCGTTCTATTGGTCGCAACTTCACTAATGACTTTCGCAAGATTACCAATCTTTTCCTGGTAATGTTCAGTATTCCACTTCAAAGCACCCATAGGGGTGAAATCTTCATCAATTTTATTGGGGGTATCCAAGGTGTCAAATAAGTTTTCAAAATTGTAAAAACCTATCGCACCAATCTTGTACTCATTTTGAGCATTTAATGAAATAGTAAATGTTAAAATAAAAATGAGGCTGTTTAGAATAGTTTTCACGCTTAGTCCTTGTTTTTTGGCGTTTTTTAGAAAAATAAATCTACTAAATGCAGATCGAATGAGAAAACGAAAAAGAAAGTAGGAATTATATATTAGAAGACAATCAGAATAAAGATTAACAAATAAATAAATTTTGGATTGATCAATTTTACTAACTCTACCTCAGATGTTTTTATTTTTGCCGCTGTAAATAACCGATTTAACGTTGCACACACTTCTGAGGCAATAGTACATACCCCACTAAAACTACAATATGCTACAGTTTAAACCAACTATGCCATTGCTGGTCATGGTCTTCATGACTTTTATGCTTACCAATGTGCTGGATGCACAGACACAGATTATTAAAGGACAAGTTTTTGACGCACAGAGTGAACTTCCCGTAAAGGGAGTGAAAGTACAGTATTTTGAAGACATCGTTTACACAGAAGCGGATGGACGTTTTTATATAATCGTTCCATATGATTCCAGAGATTGGGTAATTACACTGAGTAAAGATGGCTACCGATCAAAAGATGCAGTAGCTAAGATTGTCGATGATCCTGAAGTGGACTTGGGACGCATCGCATTAGAACCGGAAGAAAATATTGATCAGTTTGGAGGCGAAGATCTTATACCTACCATTTCTCTTGAAATTGACGCAGCTAACAGTTTAGGGGCTCAAAATATATCCGGCTTATTGACTGCCTCCAGGGATGCTTTCGTTTCTGCAGCCGCTTTTAACTTCGGAGCTGCTCGTTTTCGAATTAGAGGCTATGATGGAAGGAATACCACAGTAATGATGAATGGAGTACCTGTTAATGATGCAGAAAGTGGATTTACTTTTTGGAGCAATTGGGGTGGACTCAACGACGTTTTGCGCAATCGTACCAATACGGTGGGCTTGGGTATCAATCCAGGTGCTTTTGGTGGAGTAGGAGGGACTTCTACAATTGACACTCGAGCATCCATTCAAAGAAAACAATTGCGTGTTTCTCATGCAGTGGCCAATCGGACGTATACCAATCGCACAATGGCCACTTATTCAACAGGAGCTTTAGCTAACGGTTGGGCGTTTACTTTTTCCGGATCCAGAAGGTGGGCAGAAGAAGGATTTATACCCGGTACATTTTATGATGGCTATTCTTATTTTTTATCTATAGATAGAGAATTAAGTGATCGTCATAGTATTAACCTTACTGCTTTTGGTGCACCTATAAAAAGAGGCAGAAGTTCTGCAGCAACCATGGAGATGAATGACTTAGCTGGCACCAATTATTACAACCCCAACTGGGGTTTTCAAAATGGTGAAAAACGCAATGCCAGAGTAGCTAATCAACATCAGCCTATCGTTATTTTTAGACATGACTGGAAATGGACAGATAGAACTATCTTGACCACCTCTGTGATGTATCAAACAGGTAGAAATGGTACTACGGCTATTGACTGGTATGATGCTCGTGATCCTCGCCCGGACTACTACAGAAGATTGCCGAGCTTTATTCAAAATGAACAGTCAGATGATGTAGAAGAAGCTTTGCGCAATGATATTACACTTAGACAAGTCAACTGGGATTACATGTATAATGTAAACCGCAACAATACATTGACCATAGAAAATGCAGATGGCAGAGTAGGAAATAATGTAACCGGAAATCGCGCTCAATATGTAATCGAAGACAGACGTTTTGATGCCGATCGATTAAATATAGGAGGTACCTTAGAAAGTGTATTATCTGATAAAGTAAGAATGACAGCTGGTGCAGTGTATCAGCAGCACGATGGAAGAAACTACAAAGTATTGGATGATTTACTAGGAGCTGATTTTTATGTAGACATAGATAAGTTTGCAGAGTTTGATTCAACCAGTAATTCTGATTTTATCCAAAATAACCTGGATGTACCTAATGGCATTGTGGAAGAAGGAGACGTTTTTGGGTATGATTATGAAGTGCATGTGCGAAAAGCATCGGGTTGGTTACAGTTTGATTTTACGACACCAAGGTTTGATTTGTTTGTAGGAGGTTCAGCTGGAGGAACTCGTTTTTGGCGTACCGGATTGGTTAGAAATGGAAAATTTCCAGAAGATTCCTTTGGTGACTCAGAGCAAGAAGCCTTTTTGGAATATGGCGGAAAAGCAGGTTTAACCTATAAATTAGATGGTAGAAACTACATTGTAGCCAATGCCTCATATATGTCGAGGGCTCCTTATGCCAGGAATGCTTTCGTTTCACCTCGTACCAGAAATCAAATCATCGATAACCTGAACAATGAGACCATCTATTCAGTGGAAGGTTCTTATTTATTGAGGGCTCCTTATGCCAAGCTAAGGATAACCGCTTACTATACTCAATTTGACAACATTTTATTCAACAGAAGCTTCTTCTTAGATAATGTAGCCATAGATAATGAAACGACTGCAGGTTTTGTCAATTACATCCTAACAGGCATCGGTCAGAGACACAGTGGGTTTGAAATAGGAAGTGAGATCAAATTATTTGGGGGCTTAAGTTTGAGTGCTTCTGCGGCTATAGGTGAATATGTGTATACAGAACGTCCGGAAGTAAATATTTATCTAGACAATCAGGCGACTCCTGCTGAAAGTGAAGAGGTATTCATTGATAATTTTAAGATTCCCAATACACCTCAAACTGCTGCTAATGTGACCTTGAGGTATCAATCTCCTCAATACTGGTTTGCCAATATCAGTCTCAACTATTTTGATGATATCTATTTAGACATCAATCCTTCGAGAAGAACTACTGCAGCAGTAGCTTTGGTTGATGATCCACAGTTCGCATCTCAATATGTAGAACCGGGTTCTGATTTGTGGAACAGAATTATACTACAGGAAAAGGCTCCATCAGCTTATACTTTAGACTTTTTTGGTGGAAAATCCTGGAAGTTGGGTGAAGTATTCCTCTACCTGAATGTAGGAGTCAATAATATCCTTGACAAACAGGATTTCATCACCGGTGGATATGAACAATTTAGATTTG
>JBCBCD010000328.1:3072-3592 GCA_038530915.1 Bacteroidota bacterium | reverse complement strand
AGATTTGATTTTGAAAATAAAAATGTAGACCTGTTTCCAAACCGCTACTTCTATGGTTTGGGCAGAAATTATTTCATCAGTTTAGCACTTAGAATATAACTCTAACATCCCCAATAAAAAACAAATGCATTATGATTCAATTCAACTACAACTTGACCAACTTATTTTTCTTACTAACACTAACTTTTTTGAGCTGGAGCTGTGTGGATCAAAATTTTGATGAGCCTCCAGTACCTGGATTACCCAATATTGAAGCCAATACGACCATTGCCGCTTTAAAAGCACTACATACAATTGGTGATGATGACGATTTAATCACCGATGATTTCATCATTAGTGGTATTGTAGTGGCAGATGACCGATCAGGCAATTTCTTTAAGAGTTTAATCATACAAGATCAAACGGGGGGACTTGATATTCGTATCAATACGACTGACTTGTATAATGATTTCCCAATTGGAATGAGAATCTTTGTTAGGTGTAAAGATCTCTACATTGGTGATTTTAATGGTGTTTATCA
>JBCBCD010000328.1:0-3062 GCA_038530915.1 Bacteroidota bacterium | reverse complement strand
CAAATTAATGGGGCAACTGGTGCAGGAATAGAAGAAGCCTTGATTGGACAGTTCGTTTTTCCTGGTGAACGCGATCAGGCGATTACTGCTAATGCTGTGGGTATCAATGCTCTAAGTAATGAGTTAATCAACACATTGGTACAATTAGATAATGTTCAATTTAGTGATGATGCAGTGGGCACTACTTATGCAGATGCAGAAAATAGACAATCTTTGAACTTGGACATGGAAGATTGTGATGGAAACACTATTGTCCTTAGAAGCAGTGGTTTTGCTGATTTTGCTTCTGAAATTACTCCTGATGGCAACGGTACTATTACGGGCATATATAGTGTCTTTGGCCAAACGAAGCAGTTTTTCATCAGAGATTTGAATGACATCGCCTTTGATGCAGCTAGATGTAATGGTTCTAATAATCCACCTCAAGGAAGTGAGGATCTGATGAGTATTGAGAATTTGAGAGCAGTGTTTACGGTAGACAATCAAACCAATGCTCCTGCTAATCGAAAAATCATTGGCATTGTAATTTCTGACCGAGCAAATGGAAATACCTCGGGCCAGAACTTAGTTATTCAGGATGGAAACTCAGGTATTGTTGTTCGATTTGATGAGGATCATACCTTTAATTTAGGTGATGAAGTTGAAATAGTAGTTTCTTCACTCGAATTATTAGAGTTTAATGGCCTTCTTCAGATCAATAATGTTCCCTTGGGCAATGCAAAACTAATTGGTACCAATAACGTACCTGAACCAAGAGAAGCCAGTATAAATGAGATACTAGCCAATGCAGAAGCATGGGAGTCGACTGTTGTAAAAATCAATGATGTGACTTTCTCTGGCGGACCAGAGTTTTCAAGTAACACTTCCGTGTCTGATGCTACAGGAAGTATCATCTTATTTACGAGAAACGCAGCAACTTTTGCTAGTACAGCCTTGCCTTCTACCGCAACAGATATGTTTGCAGTAGTATCTCAATTTACAGATACTCAATTGTTTATCAGGAACCTAAGCGATTTAGGTGCTACTAATAACCCTCCAGGAGGTTCCAATGATAGTATTCTGGTGAATCAGGCTTTTAGCAGCTTGAGTGACGATACTGATATAGCATTGAGTGGATGGTTAAATGTTGCTGTTAAGGGTACCAGAGTTTGGCGGGCAGACTCATTCCAGGGCAATGGTTTTGCACAGGCTACTGCTTTCCAGGATAGCAATTCAGAAATGGAAGCCTGGTTGATTACCCCATCATTTAATGCAGATACAGCGAGACTACTTTCATTCAGATCGGCACAAGCATTTTATGTACATGCTGGACTGAGCGTATTAATTTCTACAGATTTTGATGGTTCGGATATAAGCGGTGCCACCTGGACAGAACTAACTGTCCCTATTGCCAATAACAGTCAAAGCAATTACGATTGGGTTGAAAGTGGCGAGATTGATTTGTCTGCCTTTACAGGAACTAATGTGTATGTTGCTTTTAGATATACCGGAACGGGGAGTCAAAATACGACTACCTTCAGAATTGATGATGTACAAATACGTACAAAGTAGATTAGAATAGCATTGACACACTAACTTTCAATCTAATTTACTTGTCATTTCTAGGACTATATTTACTAAATTTGTGAACTAAGGTGCTCATCTATTTTTATAGATGAGCATTTCTATTTGTAAAAAAGTGTTTCACATTTTCAAGTTACCCCTTTAGGGGCCAAATAACATTAATTAATGTCTAATTCGGAACCATTTCGTTTTAAGCAGTTTGAGATTCAACAAGAAAAATGTGCTATGAAAGTAGGTACAGATGGAGTCCTACTAGGAGCATGGGCAGATGTGGAAGGAGCGAAGACAATTTTGGATATAGGTACTGGTAGTGGAGTTATTGCAATCATGTTGGGCCAAAGAAATAAAGAAGCCATGATACATGGTGTTGAAATAGATGCTTCTTCTTGTGAGCAGACAGAATTAAACATGAAGAATGCTCCCTGGGCAGACCGACTGAAATCATTTCACATGAGCATACAAGATTATGCTAAAGTATCCAATACTCAGTATGACTTGATTGTTAGTAATCCACCTTTCTTTTCTGGTGGGACAATATCTGAAAACCAGGATAGGAACAGCGTGAGGCATACCGTAAAAATGCCACATGGTGATTTACTGATTGCTGTAAGACGATTGCTCACTGCCAATGGGAAGTTTTGTGTCGTTTTACCCTATATAGAAGGTTTAAGGTTTAGAGAGTTGGCTGCGACCTATAATCTGTATTGCACAAGATCAACGGAAGTGAAACCCAAAGCTTCTAAAGGAATTGAAAGATTATTATTGCAGTTTGAAAATACTAAAAAAGAGGAGCAAGTAGATGAGTTGGTCATTCAGAAAGAAGAAGGAAGAAACGTGTGGACAGAAGAATATATAGCGCTTACTGGAATGTTTTATTTAAAAATGTAACAAGTTGAAAATGAATCACAAACCATAAGTCTGTTTGTGATTCATTTTTTCCTCTTTTTACCCCAGTTCTGTTAAAATCTTTTGAGCTGCTTCTAATATTTGAGTATCATTCAAACTAATGATACCTCCACCGGGACCAGGCTGTAAATGTTTGTCGGTAATGTCTCCTTTGCTAAATTTGTTGGCACCAAAAAAGTTTCTTACAGTTTGTTCTTCAATTGCCAATTCTTCAGCAATTCTTTTTACGCTTCCTGTAGGTAGGCTGTGCTTAATGTTACGCAATTCATCAAAAGTAAGATTCATAAGCAGAAAATTTAGTTAAAAAATTATTTGGAGGGTTTGGCCCTTTGACCAATTTGCTTTCTTAAATATAAACAATAGCGGAATAAATTGAAAGGAAAAAAGTATTAAGATTTGATTTTGAAGTATGATTTTTGTTTGTTTTGTGTCTTATGTTGTGTGTTATGTGACTGATTTTTGTCAAATACATAAATTGATTATCATTACAGTCATAAACGACAAAAGACTTCATAAGTTGAAGTCTTTTGTCGTTAACATATTAAACACACAACACACAACTAACTTAAAATCTAGCTGTCAACCCTACTACA
>JBCBCD010000327.1:0-7339 GCA_038530915.1 Bacteroidota bacterium | reverse complement strand
TTTCTTTTGTTGATCTCAATATTATTCTCTTCTTTTAATAAAGATTGCGACCTAGCAGAGATATTATTGTACTTTTTATTCGATACTATTTCTTTATTTAGTTCGCATGTATGCATATGGTAAAAGAAGATTATTGACCCAAGAAAAAATGAAAGAGAGGTAATAAATGACCACCAAAAAATCCATCCAATAATTCCCAAAACAATACAAATAATAGCTAAGATAGCTGATCTAAAAATTGCATCTTCGATAAACATTTCGAAGAAACTTTGCAAACCTTCTTTTAAATCTTTAAGCATTTCTATTTGGATTTTTTTGTAAAAAACAGAATTTTTAGTCTATCATTTTTTCAACATTAAAACTATGTCATTTAGCCCGAAGAAAATTATGCCAGATTTTGAGGTTTCATTAAGTAATAATGGAATCGAAATTGGGCATATTCTAGATATCTATGAAGTAACTTTGAAGAAGCTGTTTAATATTTGGTGCTTCCGAATTGATAAACTAATAGGACTAGCTACAAATTTAACTTATAGAGATGAATTACTCAAGTGGCGGGGATTTACCTATTCTGAATATTTAGACTTATTCAACAACAATATTCCTGAGCAGGAATTTGTAAGGTATCCAGTTTTTTATCAATGTGAGAGATCCTCTGATCGAATAAAGGGAGGGATAAAAACTCTTAGGCAAAAGGAAAGATTTATCCTAAAATACAAGTTAGAGCCAAATGAAGAAGGTTATAAAAAGGCAATCCAAGAATCAGGAGTAATGGCAAAGTTAGCTCCACTAACTAATCAAGGAAAACCCTATAAAATTCCAATCTCCAAACTAGAGATGCATACTTATGTTGTAGCACCTACTGGGGCTGGAAAGTCTGAAATACTAAGGAATTTATTTTACCAAATTCAAAAACACTATCCTTCATTTTCTTTGATCTTAATTGATCCACATGGTGATCTTGCAAAAAAACTAAAGACCCTATATTTAAATAAAGACCCAAAACGGCTCTTATATATTGATCCATATTTAGACCCAAGCTTCTCCCCTACATTCAATGTTTTTGACATTGGAGAAAAGTCAATTAAAGATATAAACTTTGCATCAGAACAGATAATTGTTTCCTTCGAGGAAGTTCTAACCAGGCAAGGGGGAGAAATTACAGAATCAATGATGAACATGCTTGAAAAGTGTTTGGGCTTCTTATTGAGAAGGAAGCATTCAACATTTAAAGATCTTATCGAGTTGCTTAAAATTGGCCAAATATATGATGAAGCTAGAACGTATAATACTTATTTCAATGAAGACTTTATAAAGGACAATACAATAAAAAAAACTAGAAATGCCTTATTAACTAGGATTGAAAGAATTATCAACCAAGATGTTAATCGTAACTTCCTAGCAGGAAAAAGTACCTTTAACTTAGAAGCTGCAATTAATTCAGGCAAGATCATTATCTTTAATATTGCTGAACTTGGAGAGCTATCCCAAGCTATGGTTGGAAAGTTTTTGTTAGCGAACATTAAAAGCTTAATTAGAAAAAGGAATCCATCATCTAGGCCTACCACATTTTTATTTATCGACGAATGCCAAAATTTAGTTTCTGGATCGTATAAGTATATGCTTTCGCAACTAAGGAAGTACGGCTTACATCTAGTTTTGGCAAATCAATATGCAGCACAACTTGAAAACCAATTGGAAGCAGTAAAACAAAACACTGCAGTAAAGGTAGTAGGAGGTGATGATTTTGAAAATTTAAAATCAATTACTCAATCATCAAATATAGATTTTTTGGGTGACTTTGAATTCTACTCAAAAATCCGGGGAAGCTCTGTGACTAAATTTCGTTCTTCCGATTTTTTGGTGAAAAATGAATCGAAAGAACTTACGAAGGAGGAAGAAAAGCAAGTAAATCAATACATGCTCGAAAACTATTATGCACCTATAAAGGAAGATAGAAAGAAACCTATTTACAATACAGTACATGAAAACACTAAGCCAAATTATTTTCCGCCATTTGAGTTATATTTAGGTGATGCAAATTGAAAGATTCAGTGAAAAACAAATCCAGATTTTAAAATATTTGGGAATTTTTAAATTTCTGACTTATTCACAAATGATACGGTTAGATATTGACCAACATAAGTCAAACCTATCCTCCACGATAAAGGGACTCGCCACAGGGCGAGAACAATTTGTTAGGAAGATACCTCATCAACCAGGATCAGAGACCAAATTCTACCTCACTCCTAAAGGGAAAAAAGTCTTAGTTGAATTACTTGAATTTGAGGAAGAAAAAATCAGTATTCCCAAAGGAATTATCACAACTGATACCCAAGATCAAAAACACCGTACTACCATTATTTCACTTCAAATAGAACTTTATTTAACATGCCAAATAAATGCTTTAGATCTTCTCTTGTGTGATCGATATTTTGATAAAGTTGGAAATAATAGAATCAATAAGAATCTTAAATCTAAGACGGCATTTATCTATGAAGGAAATAGATCTGTGAAAGCGGATATGGTATTTATGCTTCAAACCAATAGGCAAAAAGAACTTTATATTTTAGAATTAGAAAATGGTAAAGACACAAAAAAGGCAATCCAAAAATGTATTAATCATGGAAAGGCAATTCTTTTGGGTAGTGCCAATGAAAAGTATGAGTTTATGTCTGGATATCGAACACTTTGGGTGTTTGAACATGAATCGATAATGCTATCCACTATAAATGCCTTAGATATGGAACCGTTCTTTGAGCATATGAAAGAGTATTTTTTATTCACAGCTCTTGATAAGAAAATGGAATCTTCATTTTTCGATGATTGGGTAAATATTTCAAAAAAGGAAAGGCAGTTATTTTATGTGAAGTAGTCACTACTTCTCCATACATATTTAAAGTCTTCCCAGATTTCCTCATCAAAAGCACAATAAATAAGTTCTTCAATACCTTCAATCATGAAGAATTTGTCCTTTTGAATATACTCCAAAATACGATCACGCATCTCATGAGAATCAAAGGTCATCAAAAGTTGAGGTACAGCCGAGACACCTATTTTCTGTTCGAAAGCTTGAGTATTTTCTATGACTCGGAATATCTTTTTAAGTTGTTCAATGATATAAGTGGTTTTGTCTCCATTGTAAACCTCCACACATCGAAGGTGAATTTGTCAATTAGGTTTTTCATAAGCAAAAATTAGGTCAGGAGTAAGGTAATTGGCATCAGGTAAAATTAAGCGGGTTTCGCTTTTAAAGCGAGAATTGGATTGCTTCCTTTTATCATAATATAATAGGATATCGATGAGTCTATACCCGTTTTTTTCAATCCATTGAATAATACTGATATGAGTAGAGATAGTACTTACCCTATGCAAGTAGTCATTGGAAAGAGAAACTGGAGTTCTTTTTGGATAGCGGATTTTTAGTGTTGGAAGTATACCTAATTCATCTAACAAATTAGCTCCTTTTCTGGTCAAACTGTGCAGATCTTCATGACGTAATCTCAATGATATCCCCTTCCTAAATTCTTTTTTAGGTACAGAGGTATGGACCGTGTTTTTGGTCCATCAGCGTCTTCTGAATTCTCTGAGATACTCCCTACACTTTTCTTTGCTGGTAGAGATGCCAAGCTTTAAAAAATGCGAAACAGTAAGGTATTTATAGGTACCTAATGCTTTAAGCATCGCTTCCTTCATTGGTGATATTTGCATAGATATTGAGGTTCTTTTTAAATGGTCTTCTGAAGCCTGAATTATTGTTATCCGAGTTTGGTATACTGGTATGCTGCTCTACGCTTCTTTCTTTGTAATAGTGTTTGAGTTGTTCCTGAACAATCCCCTGCCAAGCTTTTTCAGACATGTTATGTTTATTGCCTAAAAGCCATGTGCTATTTTTGATAGTATAAGGTTCACTATTTCCTATTTGAACTATGAACTTTCCTCTTCTGAGCTTTTTAAAGGTTCTTTTGGTTACTCCGGTGATTTGTTTGGTTAGATCATCAACTCCCATTTCTCATAAAAGGGCCTTTTGGCTTTTTTGGCCAGCTTTACCGATGATTTTCACGTTGGCATTTCCAAGGATGGTATCCTTCATATCGGTAGACATCTGTTGGCCAACCATTTGGGTAGCTACTGTTAAATGCGCTTTGTATTTCCTTCCCTCAGTGAATACTTCTCTCATGGTAGCATCTATATAGTTATGGAATTCGTCTACATATAAATGTGTCGCTACCCTATATTTTTCTGGAATGACGGCACGTGCCAGGAGGATATTCATGATGCTATTGAGTAAGAATCTTCCATAGATCATAGAAAAGTCGTTGCCTAGTCTTCCTTTACTCAAGTTGAAAACGATGATTTTCTTTTGGTTGATTGCTTTTGTTAAATTAATGGTTGATGGTCCCGTTATCAGACGGGTGAATCTTGCTTGACCAATGAGCCTAAATAATCTGGTCTTAAGCCCCTCTTTGCTGACTAGCATTGATTGCTGGTGAAATTGATTAGTAAAAAAGAGGCGTATGTCTAGATTACCATGCTTTTTACCGTGGGCAACTAAATCTTGATTAACCTGATCATCCATAAAACGCCAGAGGTCTCTGAGGGAAGAGTTAGGAAAATTACAAACCACCTGTAGGCAAGCCAATAAAAGTAACTGCATAGGATTGGTCGCTGGACATCCCATACTTTGGAAAACTTCAAGTAGTAACTTCATCATTTGTTGTACTTCCCTTTCTTTTGTGTCTTCATCTTTTCAGGAAAACTCAAAGGGGTTAATCACTGGTGTGTGATTTGGTGAAAGTCCTGGGTCCACATAGATTAATCTACTACGTTCTTTTGCAAAAGAGAATTCATAAAATTTGACTACTTGTTCTGCAAAATCCCCGTTAGGGTCAATGACAATCACGGCAGACTTGCGTCTCATGGTGTGCTGCCAGATGAAGGATTTGAGTAACTCACTCTTTCCTGCTCCAGTACCAGCTACGATATAGGTATGCGTTTTTCTGGCACCTTCTTTAATGCGAAATCTTCGGGATAATAGTCTTAAACGTACAATACGAAAAAGATTGGGCCAAATGATTGTGGCATTTTTTCAGATTCTATGGAAGAGATTTAGGATTTTCATCTTCCAGCGCATTAAAACAGCTTTAGAGATAAAATTGAGGAACCAATAAACTGGTTGTATAGGTGGTTGTATTACAGGTAGTATGAGTAATTGAGGAAACCCTAATTGAGTATTAAGATTTCATCGACTTTAATGATTGCAAAGAAGGGTAACTTTGTTTTCTTTTATAAGCGGACAAATTCTTAAATCAAGATGCACCCATAAATTGTTTTTTGAAACAGTACAATTTGCATACAAATTCCTTTTGAAGGCTTTAACGTTGCTTTTTGAAATCTAATTTGTAAGGTATTGAATGATAATTGTAGTGCTTCAATACAATTTTTACAAACTTACAATCCATGTCTTACCAGTTACCAAAAGACATTGCTGAGCAGTTTGGTGTTTCTTTGAAAACAGTTTACAATTACATTTCAAAATATCCGTCAAAAATTCGTAAAAAGAAGGAGTTTTGAAAAACCTATGTAAGTTTTGAAGACTTTGAAAAAGCCTTTCAATGAAACGTTCAATCTTACAATATGCCTTCAAAAAATCTTCAAAGTCCTGAGAATAAAAGTGAGACAGAAAGCCAAGATTGAACCCTTCAAAATGATTACGAATATGCCATCCAAAAAATAGAATTTCTTGAGAAACAAAACACCAACCTTCAGGAACATGCCAACACCTTTGCGATCCAATTAAGGGAAGAAAAAAACGAGAAGAAAAACCTCTTTGAAAAGTTTGAACGTCTTCAAAATCAGTACAATGACAAGGTTGAAGCCTTTTCTTTGGAAAGAATAAAGCGACTGAAGAGGTACAATGGAATTTTGGTCTTATGTGTTGTTGTCCTCATCATTTTGGCAGGATTCGTTTTACCAGATGTGCTGAATTTCTTTTTAGGAACGCCAACTCTATAATTATTTACAGAGAAAGACCGCATACCTGTCTTAGCTATTTTCCATAAATAAGCAAAGATCAGATTAAGACGATAATTTACCCGACTCGATTCCCAGACGCAATTTTCAGTGATTTGGCGGTGGTGAAGACTGCTCTTTTCTAGACTCCTCCATTTCTCCAGATTTTGAACCTTTATTTTGTAAGGATTGAACGTCTTTAAAACTGCTCTCCTCTGCTGATAATAGGATGGATGAAAGAAATTTTATCCGTTGAATTTGAATAACCGGATGGTCAAAACCTTTGCTTTGTAACATCTTTGAAAAGAGTTCATTCTCTTCAATTTCCTGTAAGAAATCTGTTTTTAGCTGCTCTATCGTATCTGCTTCCATTGATTTTAAGGTGGACTCAATACGAGATTTCTTTCGGTTTTCGTGGGCAGTACGCTGTTTGTCCAACAATGCTTTTTCTTCTTGAACCTTGGCCTCTTGCTCTTTCTTTTGCTGCTCTTCTGCCTTTTTCTTTTTATCAAGGGGTGTTTCTTGAGGTCTGTAATCGACCTGGAAAGCCTTGAGAATATAGGCAGTTACATTATTAATTTTTCCTTTTCTGAGTTCTTCCTCTACGATAGCAATATTGGCCCAAAGGTATTGCTCATCATGCTTTTTAATTAAAGATTCGATTTTAGTAGCCCTAATACCAAATTCAGCTAGTTTTTCTTTAATGGCAGCTGATCTATTTTGTGGCAGTGTTTGGCCTTCTTTAGCCTTTACATTCAGCTTGATAGCGATAATTTTTCTACCTGACCTTTCCAATTCATAAGCTACCGCAATGTCTGTCTTGTCATTAATTTCTTCTACCGCAGTATCCAATACCCTTTTTCTCAGCATTGTAAAAATGGAATATTGGCTAGGCTGGATACCCATGAGCCTTCTAAACTCCTCTATTTTGCAAGAGTATCCACCGATATTTTGATAGTCTTTTAGGAATTCATACAGGGCAACACTATGTTTGCTAGTCAATCATCTAATGATGAGCAAATCCAATTTTACATACATGTTTGGGTTTTTAACTACTTCAAGGACAGTAGAGGGAAATTCAAAAGTGATATAAGTCGATTTACCTACTCCATTAGTGGCTATTTTAACCTCGGCCAGAAAACTAAAAATACCCCATTCTTTCCTATCCTTATGGAAAATATTGTACTCAATTTTAGTACTAGAAAGACTTCTGAGGGCATCTTTAAGCTCTTTACTATTGCTATCATTGAGACCAGCAAGACGTTTTACCAATCCAAGATCACAGACAAAACTCCTCTGCTCTGGTGTTCTCTTTAGCTGATCCTTA
>JBCBCD010000326.1:0-7342 GCA_038530915.1 Bacteroidota bacterium | reverse complement strand
CTGAGCGTTTCTTCTATGATTATAAGGCCTTCGAAGATCGACTTAAAACTTATAATGAGCTGTATGACAATCAAAATAGCCACAAAAGCAGAGCCCTTGACCACCTAAGTAAATATGCAGATTCTACGCAATGGGTACTGCCTTTCAATTATTTGACTGGTGAAGCGGTTAACGCTTATGCACTGAGGCATTTGGCACGTCAACATAAAATGGTAGATATTGCTTTATATTACTTTGATAGTGGTAAAGACGCCAGATACATCCAATATTTTGAAAATCAGATGCGCTCCCTTAATGCAGCTCTGACAGTAGGTGAATACGAAAAAATAGAAGATGGAAATGGAGTATATGAAGTTTTTAGATCAGGGTATCGGATATTCAATTGGCTTTGGATTCACAATATGTTTTTGAATGAAACGGAGTATTCTGATGTTGATCAGTTGACGACTATTGCTACTTTGCTCCAGCATGGACAACACCTATATGAGTGCAATAGCAACTTCAGATCAGGTAATCACCAAACCAAAGGCATGTCAGCGCTGGCTGTGCTCTCTATTTTATTGCGTGATTTTGAAGGAACGGATAAGTGGTATGATAGAGCGATGTCCAGATTGAGTGAGCACTTAAATAAGGAAATTAATCCTGATGGCTTTCAATTTGAACGTTCTGTGCATTATCACATGAGCGATATCAATAACTATTTCTATGTCTATCAACTGGCTAAAATAAGTGACATCAAAGTGGATAAAGCCTGGGAAGAAAAATTATTCGCTCTGTTCACCACGCTGGCTAAAATAGCTTATCCAGATAGGAGTGCTCCAGTGCTGCAGGATGATACTGAAATCCCCTGGGCGGAGAAAAATGACATTTCAGGAGCTATGACACTGGGATATCTTTTGTTTGAAGAACCCGAGTTTGGATACTTTGCTTCGGATAGAGTAGCTGACCGAATGTACTGGTACCTGAGCAATGCTCAAGTGAAACTGCTGGAAAATATAAAGGGCAAAAAACCTTCTTACGGGTCCCTTTCTTTTCCCAATACACATTATTACATCATGCGGGAAGGTTGGAATAAGAATGATAAAATGATGATTATTAGTGCAGGTTTGGATAGCGATAAACCTGATCATCAGCATGCCGACATGTTGGGCATACAGGCGATGGCCAACAATCATGTCATTTTGCCTAACTATCAGGTGCGTTATTCTTTAGAGGACTTTGATTTTTTCAAAAATTCAATGGTAAAAAATGTGGCACTAGTAGATAATGAATTGCAGGGCAAACAATGGACTTCTAATAAAGGAGGGAGTGGTTTTGGAAAATTCAAAGAATTGCCCCAACCAGAAATAATAGCATGGAAAAGCAATAAGTATTTTGATCTATTTGTAGGCAGTCATGATGGGTTTGACAATATCGACGTAACATATACCCGCCAGGTCATCTTTGTAAGTGATGACTTTTGGATAGTAAAAGATAATTTTACTTCTAGTGGAAATCATGATTATAAGCAGGTCTGGCAAGGGCATTATACCCATGAAGTTGGTCCTGACTTAATACGTGCCACCTTTGCTGATGCAAGTGGTGTGGATATTTTGCAGCTCAATCCCATAGATACTGCTTTTAGTTCAGGTACAAGAGGAAAAGCTTGGACAGTGACTTCCAAGCTCAATCAAACAGAATTTAGCTTTATTACGGCTATTTTCCCTTACCGGGGATATGACAATAGAATAGATGAATCAGCAGAACAGATTGCACTTGATGACTGGTCGGTGAATGATTCAGATTGGCAGTTTACCGGAGACAATCCTCTTTCTGTAAGCAATGAAGGCAATGATTATCTTTTTGGTGTTCAAGAACTCATTATGGGTCCATTGACTATTAATGTATCTGGTATAACAGATCTTTATGTGAAAAATAAAAATAGCAAAGTACAAATTCATCTCCTAGGTACCGAAGAGAGAACTTTAACGATACGTCAAGGAAAAAATGAGTGGATCAAAGAGCTCAAGCCTGGAGATGAATTAGAATTTATGATAAAATAAAAAATAAGTCTTCAGTACGTTGTTGACAAACTATGTTTAACAGCTTTTACTTCCCGCATCGTGGGAAGTAAAAGCTGTTAACTCAATAATACATAATACATACAATGAATTACCTATTCGACTCTGAGAGCCAATGAAACTGTTTTTCAGCCAATTGAAAATGCCTATTGGCTCTCACGATTTCCATATATACAGAATCTCCTTTTACAATCGTCCAGATATTGAACTGATCAGGATTGATTTTTTCATATTTAAAGGTAAATAGTTCGGTAGTATCTGATCTGAACTTCTTAATTGGCTTTTACCGCATTACTTGCAATGCATCTATTTAGAATTTTTTCCAGCCCTTCTCTCTTGAGATGCTTGCCAATAAAAACAATCATACTCTGCTTCTTTTCTCCTGGTTTCCAGGATCTTTTTTCTTCAAAATCCAATCGTTTACCTACTGACTGAATCAGGTATTGCTCGTCAGAACCGTTTAACCATATTAAGCCTTTCATGCGATACAAACCGGCAGACTGAAACATGAGATAAACAAAAAGGTTTCGGTCTAATAAAGGATAGTCAAATGGCTCATCAAAGTAGAAGGTCTGTGATACAATGTCTTCTGTATGATCGTGGTGATGGTGATGATGTGGCTTTTGTACCGGAAACTGTTGATCGTCTTCAGAAGAGTGTTCGTGATGGTGGTGGTGGTCGTGATCATGGTTGTGGTCATGATCGTGATGATGGTCGTGATCATGATGATGATGTGAACTATTACTTTTTTGTAAAAGCTCATCCAAAAGTGAATTTTGATGATCAAAATCAATAGCAGGAATCTCATTTTTATTGCCAATCACTACTTTGGCCAATGGATTGAGAACCTTTAATCTTTTTTCCAATTCTTTCACATAGATTTCACTAACCAAGTCTGTTTTGTTGATGAAAAGTACATCACTGTAGGAAACCTGACTTTTTGCTTCTTCCGTTTCTTTTAAATGATCTTCGATATATTCCGCGTCCACCAAACAGATGATGCCTTTAAGTGGAAACTGCTTTTTGACTGTTGGATGAGTGATAAAAGGCTGTGCAAGCCCGGTAGGATCTGCTACACCTGTAGCTTCTATAATGATTTCGTCAAAGTCATCTCTTCTGCTGTAGAGTTCATTTAAAATGTCGTACAAATTATCATTCAGTGTACAACATAAACAACCGTTATTCAGCTCAACAATAGTCTCATCAGGTCGAACTACCAGTTCTCCATCAATACCTTGTTCACCAAATTCATTTTCGATAATTGCATATCGAGTATCTTTATTGGTTTGGAGTAAATGATTTAAAAAAGTCGTTTTCCCTGCGCCTAAGAACCCGGTTAGTATAGTTACCGGTTTTAAAGATTCTTTCATTTATAACAGTTTTAATGCATCCTTTTATTTCAAACCTCTAAGTAACTCTAAAAGTTTAAGCTGCAACACTGTTGCAACTTAAATTAAGTCTGATATTTTCCATAATTAAATCTATCGTTAAGGGTACAGCAAATTTCTCATCTTCTTTATATTTGCTTTTTTAAATGAGTTGATCTTAGGTTTTGCTATCAATATAAAACTTAAATTAGCTAGAATAAAATAACTTAAGTTACCTGGATGCAAGGCATATTATATTACCTCGCTCTACCAATGATTTATATCATCTCTTTACTCCCGTTCCGAGTCCTATATTTGCTGTCGGATGGGATGTACCTTTTTATCTACAAGCTTTTGGGCTATCGAAAAAAGGTAGTAGGTGAAAATCTGAGGAAGTCTTTTCCTGAAAAAACAGAACAAGAAATACAACAAATACAAAGTCAGTTTTATCGTTATTTTTGTGACTTAATTTTAGAAACACTCAAAACACTCACCATTCAACCTAAGGTTCTTATGAAAAGAGTTACCTTTGAAAATGGACAGGTATATGAGCAGTTTTTGAAAAAAAATCAAAGTGTTATTGTAGTTATGGGCCATTTAGGCAACTGGGAGTTGGGTGGAGCGCGTTTTAGTCAGACCGGTTATCATCAACTTTATGTCATTTTTCATCCTTTGGCAAACAAATACTTTGATAAATTGCTATATCACATGCGTATACGATTGGGCAATAAGCTCTACAGTATGAAGGAGACTTTTAAAGGGATGATCAAAAACAGGAAGGAAGTTACAGCGACTGCCTTTATTGCTGATCAGACGCCTCAGCCACAAGACGCTTACTGGACAACTTTTCTCAATCAGGAAACCCCGGTATTTAGAGGCACTGCAAAAATTGCCAGAAAACTGAAATATCCGATTATTTATGTGTCTATACATCGCATTAAAAGAGGATATTATCAGGTAAATAATGAGTTGTTGTTAGAAGATCCAACTCAACTTTCGGAAGATGAAATTTCCGAATTACATACGCGACGATTAGAATCGGACATCGTGGAGTCTCCTGCCTTTTGGCTATGGACTCACCGACGTTGGAAACATAAAAAACCTAATAGTAATTAATTTTTTTCGAAATGGTTAAAGACAAAGAATTGATCCTTGCTACGGCCAAATATGCACAGGAGGATCGCTCTAAGAGCTGGACTTTGATGATAAGCACATTGATTTTATGGATGTTGGCTTATGCAGGTGCAATAGTGAATGTTCATATTGTTCCACAGATTATTTTTGCAGTTCTAGCTGCTTTATTGAATGTTCGCTTTTTTATCATTTACCATGATTATGCGCACAAAAGCTTATTACAGAATTCTATTCTTGCAGACATAGTCTTTTATATTTTTGGACTATTTATCTTGGCTCCGGTAAGCATTTGGAAAAGATCTCACAACTTCCACCATGCACACAATTCCAAATTGTACAGTGCGAGTATTGGATCTTATCCTATCGCTACACGCGAAGAGTTTATAAAAGCCTCGAAATTAGAACGCAGGCTTTACCTTTTTGCAAGGCATCCTTTTACCATCATGATGGGATATGTGTTTGTTTTCATTTGGGGAATGGTATTAAGATCTTTGATTAACAATCCTAAGAAACATCTGGATTCTTTATTGTCCTTGGTTTTTCATGGTGTATTGATCACTACTATTGTTACCACTTTAGGTTGGCAAAGTCTTCTTATTGGTTACTTCTTACCAATTATGATAGCTCATGCCATGGGAGCTTACCTATTTTATGCTCAGCACAACTTCCCTTCTGTTAAGTTTAAAAATAAGGAAGAGTGGAATTATGTAGATGCGGCACTTAAGTCCTCTAGCTATATGACAATGAATAAGTTGATGCATTGGTTTACTGGTAACATTGGCTATCACCACATCCACCACATCAATCCTCGTATTCCTTTTTACAATCTACCGAAGGCATTCAGGGAAATGGAAATTTTCCAAAATCCAGGCACTACTTCATTGTCTCTTAAAGGGATGATAGAATGTTTTAAGTTAAAGGTTTGGGATCCAGAACTGGATCGTATGATTGGTAAGATGGAAATCTATCGATAAGAAATAATTAGTGTTGAGAGAAAGATCTTTCTCTCAACACTAATTGCTTCCCTTCCTCTCTGTTTTTCCAAAATTTGGCTAATTGTAAAGATTATCACTAACTTGAAGGATCTAAATGAACATCAAGATCCGCTCAATATTATTTTTCTTCTTTTCTTTTATCTGTGTCTCCTTGGCTTCAGACAGCTTAACGTATTCCACTATTTATCCTTCCGCATTTACTGCTTTCGATGTTGATCAGGGCTTGTTGGTTTCTTGTGTTGAAGAAACTTTTACTGATCCTAAAGGACGTCTATGGATCAACCCTTGCCGAAATCAGGATATGCACATAGGGGAAAGCTTTTTTCAATTTGACGGAAATAAATCTTATACCGTCTCTTTGCCAGATCCTGATCAAGGACCAAGAGGTTCTTCCTGGTTGATCAAAAATATCACAGCTGAAGGTATTCTATATGGCACCAACCTTAGCTTATCTCATGTTATTTATTTCGACCCTGATACGGAGCAAAGCCACATTTTTTCTTTCAAGAAGGGCGAAGCAATCATAAATCTTTTAGGTCAGGAAAATGATAAACTAATAGCAATTACTAAAGCAAGCAATTCCTATTCCATCTACAGCATCACAAGGGAAAAAAAGGAATTATTGGGCAGCTATCAAACTGCTATTACAGGAAGGACTTTTGAGTTTCCATTTCCTGCCACGGTATCAGACGATATGATCTGGTTTTTACATGAAGACAGTGGATTTATTCAATTTGATTTAGATAAAAAAAACTTCACCTCATTTTATTGGGAAGATCTACTTGATACAACGATAGAAATCTTTTCTCCAAATAGGATCATAAACAGCAATAATGGAACGGTCACATTTTATTGCTTTACCCTGGATCGCTGCTATGATTTTAATAGCAAAACTGGTAGATTATTACCTAATAATCAATTGAATGGCTTGTTAAGTGCTCATCCGCCGGGTAATGATAAAAATGAAAGAATTAACTTCTTTAAGGATAAGTCTGGAAATAAACTGATTGAGATAAATGTACCTAGAGTCAATGAGAAATTAGTTCAAAATCCTCTTTATTTACTAGATCACACAGGAAAAATAAGCCGTTATCATCTTGGTATAGGTGACAAAGAAGAGTCCAAACGACTGGGACATAATTTTAATAATTCCCAGCCAATGAATATTGGATTTGCTAGTAGCTCAGATTTTAGTAAGCAAGCTACCATTTCAACGAATATTGGACTTATACTACTTGAATATCGTGACGATTTAGCAATAAAGGCATTTCAATCGGGTTGGGGTGCCAGAGGGATCATAGAATATGCTCCCAACCAACTTATTGTACTTTCTGATGACGTGAATAAGGGTATAGTAGATCTCGAAATAGGAGAATTCATCAATACTACTTTTAGTTCAGGCCAGTTTCTTTGTGGGCAAGACTTTGTGGTATCAGGCTTTAATCAAATCATTTATCAGGAGGAGAACAAAATCTGGTTTGCTGGCAATCAAGACTTAATTGAATATGATAAAAAAGATAAAACTTGTGAGCGTTACCCTGTTGGCCAGGAGTTTGAAAAAGTAGTATTCATAAATGAAAATGAAGTAGTCCTGGCGAATAGGCAGGAGGACATGTATATCTATGATCTGGACCGCCAGGAACTCATTCCTTTTTTGATAGACAATAACCATTTTAATGTTGGCGGCAAGCCCAGTGAAATGTATTTCAGTGATGAAGGTATTTTATGGGTAGCCAGCCTCAATGGCTTATGTAAAATAAATCCCGAATCTAAAGAAGTGTTTCAC
>JBCBCD010000325.1:0-7360 GCA_038530915.1 Bacteroidota bacterium | reverse complement strand
TCATGGACCCTGAATCTTTGGTAATAAAACAACAAATTACTCAGGCACATAGCAAATACTTCTTAAACTCCTGTTAGAAAGGTGCAGACTTTCGAGGGTTCTCATTCCATCAATTGACCATTTTGTCAACAGTCCACCTCCACCGATGGTAAAAATGTATTTACCTACTTGTTGAATACCAAATACGCCTTTAGAGTGATGAGCAACATTTTTGGCATCAGAGAGATTTTGAGTATTGATCCAATGGACACCTCCATTCATATTGCCGGCTATTACCAATTCATATTCGTGCAGGTAAGCCAAAGAAAACACCTGGGTTTCTACTTTTGCAAGTAGACGCCCCATTTCAGGATCATCCAAGTCCCATTTAACAATCCAACCATCTCCTGCTGCAGAAAGGAATGTATTAGAGGTTGAAAAAGGAGCTAATGCATAAATAGAAGCATTATGTCCTGTTAAATGAGCTTGTTTATCGATAGTTAGTTTTAGTGCCACCTTTTTATTATGTTTCATGAGCATCAACGTTTATTCGTATCTTTGGTTTCCAATAAAAAGAAAATTATGCCATTAACACTTCATCAATTGTTGTCTCCAAAAGGAGAGCTGGGTCTTTGGGAGATCAAAGAAGATGAAAAATGGTTTAGGGACCGCCTTGATTTATCTACGACTGAGTCTGATCAACTCAAAAAGATCAAAGGCCATAAACGGTTGGAATGGCTGGCTGCTCGAATGCTTATTCACAGTATGTCGGGGCGCGATAAAAGAGGATTTTTTATTAAAGACGAATTTGGGAAACCGTATCTGACAGGTTCTCCTTTCAATATTTCTATTAGTCATTCCAGAAAATACGCTGCAGCCATAGCAGCTCCAGAGTCGGTAGGAATAGACATACAAAGTTTTGTCCCCAAAATCGAACGCATTACGCACAAGTTTATGAGTAAAGCAGAAAGTGATATGCTGGATAGCAAATTCAGGCTTTGGCATTTACACATTTATTGGAGTGCTAAAGAAGCTCTATACAAAGCTTATGGCAGAAGAAAGCTCAATTTTTGCGAGCATATTATTATCAAGCCTTTTGAATACCAAAAGCAAGCAGGACAGTTTTTTGGTGAAATAATAAAGGACAAAGAACACTTCAAATATCAGTTAGACTATAAATTATACAAGGATTATGTTTTAGTTTATGCAAAAGAAATGTAATCGTAGAATAAAAAACTATCTTCTTAAAATTCTATACACTTCATCTTGACCACAAAACATAGCCCAACCTTCCGGAGTTGAGTTATAAACTTTATCCTTTAGTTTACTATTGGCTCCACTTGACAATAAAAACCGTACCATTTCGACCTGATTACCTGCCTCTACTGCAATATGTAAAGCAGATGCATATTGATGGAAAAAAGGAATGATGGCATTTACTTTAGCCCCTCTTCTTACCAGAAAAGCTGCAGCATCTACATTTCCATATTTACATGCAAATAACAAAGCTTGTTGTAAGGTTAATTGAGTATCGCCATTGGCATAAGAAGACTTTAGCCTTCCATCTACTGTAAATGCATTAACAAGAATATCCATGTCATTCATAGCTGCTGCATGAGGCAAATGAATAACCGCACCATAATCTTGTAGTAACTGAGGTGCATCTCTAAAAAATCTTTTTAGACGTATATCAGTACCATAAAATAGGGCATAGCCAAGGGCAGTATCAATTTTACCCCCATAACGGCCGTTCAGCTCAGGATTGGCTCCGTTCTTTAATAATACCTCAGTGACAGGGACATTATTAATACTTACTGCATGGTGCAGCGGTGTTTCTCCTTCATAATGTTGTTCCCTAGCGTTTACCGCAGCACCTTTCTGAATGAGCATACAGGCAATCTTTGGAGCTTCTTCACTCCACTCCACATCTCCCATTCCCGTTACTTCGTGTAATAAAGTATTTTGAATGTTGCGGTGATCAGGTATATCCCTTTGTCTGACTAAATAGGGATGTTCATTCAATAAATGTTCCAACTTTTGAAGGGCACCGGCTCTTATGAGCATTTTGGCTTCTTCAAAGAGGTTGTTTTCTTCCATTCGCCTTTTTCTTTTCACAGTCGGGTGTTTTTTTGTGAAAAATTAGCGAAGCAATAGGCGGTATATAAATCAGTGTTGTTTTTTCTCTTAGAGTAAAAGGGATTTTATGTTATACCAATTCTTTGGCATCGACAACTGTTCCTTTCTTTCTTAAATGTAAATCACTGATTTCTATCAATACTAAAGAAACTGCAACAGCAGAGATAAATGGCCCCAATAGTGGCCCTACAAAAGGAATTGCAAAAAAGATTTGCAGAATTAATCCTGCAGCAATAGCAACTCCAATAAATTTCCTTGTAAGTTTTACGCTATCATTAATTTTGATATCAAACTGTTCGTGGTAGTTATCCAATACCGCAAATCCGAGGTAGAAACATTGAACTCCAAAGACCAAAACTGGCTCTAAAAATCCAATAAAACTAAACCATCCAAATACAACTCCCAATAAAGAAACCGTTATGATTTCCATGATATAAGATCTGAAGCTGACCTTAATCATTCGTATTTGAGCTTTCATAAAATTATTAAAACTCGGATCCTCTTCAATTCCGGTTTTTATCCTTACGGTAGCCCTACTAGCATGGAAAATGACAATTTCTAATATGATTACCATCACATATTTCATACCGCTTGCAAAGAAGAACTCATATTCTGCTTGCACTGCGTCAATTAGCATATTAGGCATTGTTGTCATTGCCATTAAAGGATTCTGACCTTGAGCGTCGTCTAGCCATATAAAAAATACGGATAAGAACTTCAGACCTGCAATAATAGCTAGGCCCAGCAGGATTCTCCCAACCCAACCATATTCCCAAAAACCCTTCCATATCTTGTGTTTCTTGATGAAGGAATAGGAATTGACGTGCATAAGTACGGTATACCTAAACTGCTCTAAACTCTCTTTAACTTTTATTCTCCAGTCGTCCATCCTAAAAAAAAGGTTTAAATGATTGATTACTCTTAATGATGACCGAACAAACTTCAAAAAAGTTACTTCTTTTTATCGGAAGTCTAAAATAATATTTCATCGATGGGATTCAGCCATTTTTTGATTAACGACCTTAAATATTGGAAGAAAGTTGCAAATCGAAAAAACTTAGTTTTGATTCTGTCCAAAAATTAGGCTTAAATTCATCAATTCATGTTCCTAAGTGAAGCTTGCTAAGCGTTTTTAAACGTTTATAAACGTTTATGAAACCCATCCACTCAAAAATAAGCTCCACCTTGCAAGCAATTAATTTTTCAAAAAACCAAAGAATAGATTATGAACAATCTTAGAAATTCTGTCACCCTCATTGGGAACCTAGGCAAAGATCCTGACTATCGCAGTCTGGAAAATGGAAAGCAAATCGCAAAATTATCATTAGCAACCAATGAAACTTACAAGACAGAAAGTGGCGAAAAGGTCACTCAAACGCAGTGGCATCAATGTGTAGCATGGGGAAAAACAGCTGACTTAATGTATCAATTGTTGAAAAAAGGGAAAACGATCGCTGTTAGAGGCAAATTGGTTTACAGAAATTATGAAGATAAAAACAATCAAAAAAGGACCATCTCAGAAGTAGTAGTGGATGAGTTCTTGTTGGTGGGGCCAAATAATTAAATTGGTTGTTGGTTGTTGGTTGTTGGTTGTTGGTTGTTATAATTGGATAATTCCCACAATAAAAACTAAAAACCAACAACTAACAACACAAAAGTCAACACACACCTTTTTAGAAAGGGGGTAGTTTTTTGGCAGCTTCCCAGCTGTCATCCATTATGGTGCGGTACCCGATTCTCATTTTTAAGAGGGTCGGGATACAGCTGTTGAACCAAGCTTATCTTTGAATTGTATACATGATTGTTATACCTCATCAATTAAGACAATATTTTTTTGTGACAGCTACTTGTTTCATAAAAAAAATTGACTCCAACATACTAATAACTCGATCATGAAGACAATTGCCAAACCACCTCAAATACTTGAGCAACTCAAAAGCTTTGAAACTTTTAATGCTGTTCCGGATGATGCTTTAAACTGGTTAATTTCAAAATCCAATTATATAGAATATGAAAAAGGTGAAGTAATTTTCTTCGTTGGCAAAAAGATTGATGTCATGCAGGTGATTATGAAAGGATCACTTGTTGTGGAATCCGAAAAAGGAGGAAAAAAAATGGAACTGGGTGTTTACAATACCGGCTATGTTACAGGGAAGTTGCCTTTTTCTCGGATGGTTAGTGCAGGGGCGTTGGGTAAAGCTTTAGAAGACACTTACATTTTAGAATTACATGAAAGTCATTTTGTAGAAATGGTCAATACAAGCTACAAGTTAACCCAAAACCTTGTGGCTCAAATGTCCAATCGAATCCGATCATTTTCACAACTCCGCTATCAGACTGAAAAGTTATCTGCCTTAGGTCGTATGTCTGCTGGTTTAGCTCACGAATTAAATAACCCTGCCTCAGCTATTGTTAGAGATGTCTCTGATCTTTACAAAAGGATACACAATACCCCTGAAAAGTTTAAGCAAGTAATTACCATGAGAGTTACGGATGAAGAGACTGATCAAATTAATGAAATTCTATTTTCCAAGATTCATAATTTGAATGAAATAGAACTCTCTCTTTTAGAAAGAGAAGAACAGAAAGATGACCTAACCGATTGGTTAGAAGATCATGGTATTGAGGATGGGGAAGATATTGCAGATACATTTGTAGAGTTTGGTATTACAGAAGAGGACTTGGATAATATTGATGAAATTGTTGGTGGCAGGTATATTCCACCACTCATGAATTGGATTGAGAGTACTTTATCTCTTGAAAAATTAGTCAATGATATCAAAGAATCATCAGAAAGAATTGCATCCTTAATTAAAGCAGTAAAATCTTATACTCATATGGATCAGGCGCATTCTAAAGAACCTGCAAATATCCATCACGGTATCAAGAACACTTTGATCATGCTTAAACATAAATTGAAACAAAAGCAAATTGAAGTTGTCAAAGAATTTAATAAAGAGTTGCCTTTACTACCTTCTTATGTTGGTGAACTCAATCAGGTATGGACCAACTTGTTTGACAATGCCATCGATGCAATGCCGGAAAAAGGACAACTTACACTCAAAACTTACAGAGAACGTCAGTATCTATGTGTAGAAGTTTCTGATAATGGTAAAGGAATAGATGAAGAAGACATTACTAGAATCTTTGAGCCTTTCTTTACAACTAAAGGAGTGGGTCAAGGAACAGGATTGGGTCTAGAAATAACAAAAAAGATTGTAGAACGTCACAACGGTACCATAGGCGTGACCTCTCAACCGGGCAAGACTACTTTTAAACTTTGTTTTCCATTAACAGATTAAGTAATTTAATCTTGAAAAACCATCTTAAGTAAATTCATCATGGCAGAAAAGAAAAAATCTTTACCCATCATATTATCCGTCGACGATGACCCCCAAGTACTCAGATCAATTAGAAGGGATCTCCGAGACAAATACAAAAAAGACTACCGAATCATTAGTGCCGAATCAGCTGAAGAAGCAATAGAGCTATTAGAAGAATTAAGAAAAAAAGGAGATTCCATTGCTTTGTTTATTTCTGATCAACGTATGCCCCAAATGATGGGAGTTGAATTTTTGGAAAAAGCAAAGCAATATTACCCAGATGCCAGGAGGGTTTTATTGACCGCTTATTCGGAAACTGATGCTGCAATCAAAGCCATTAATGATGTCCAGTTGGATTACTATTTATTAAAGCCTTGGGATCCACCAGAGCAGAAACTTTATCCTATTTTGGATGATTTGCTTTTTGACTGGAATGTAAAGCACTTTCCTAAATTCAAAGGCATCAAGCTTGTTGGCTACCAATACTCCCCAAAATCACATACTATAAAAGATTTTCTTGCAGGCAATCTAATTCCTTATCAGTGGTTAGACATTGAGCAAAATGAAGAAGCGCAGCAAGAATTGGATATACACGGGCTTGAAACCAAAGACTTACCTGTTGTAACTTTTGAAGATGGAAGTCATGCTGCTGATCCAACAGTACAACAAATTGCTACAAAAATTGGATTGTCTCCCACTGCAAAATCTGATCTATATGATGTAGTTATTGTTGGTGCAGGACCATCCGGCTTGGCTGCAGCCGTTTATGGAGGTTCAGAAGGACTAAAAACTTTACTGATCGAAAAAAGAGCTCCAGGGGGACAAGCTGGTACCAGTTCGAGAATCGAAAACTACTTAGGTTTCCCAAATGGATTGAGTGGATCTGACTTGGCCAGTAGGGCACTGACTCAAGCTACTCGTTTTGGAGTAGAATTTATGGCACCTCAAGAAGTAACAAAAATCGAATTAGAAGGAAATTATAAGCGAGTTTTCCTTGGTGATGGTTCTCAGGTGTTGACCAAAAGTTTGGTCATAACAACCGGAGTGGATTATAGAAAACTTCCGGCACCAGGTATAGATCAGCTTTCTGGTGCAGGTATTTATTATGGAGCAGCTATGACCGAAGCCAATGCTTGTAAAGCTAAAGATGTATACATCATTGGTGGAGGTAACTCTGCGGGTCAGGGAGCTGTTTATCTTGCACAATTTGCCAGAAAAGTTCACATCCTCATTCGCAAACCAGACTTGACCTCTTCAATGTCATCTTACCTAATCGATCAAATTAATGGGATAGAAAATATTGAAGTTCATGGCAGAAGGCAAATCAAAGAAGCTATTGGTGATCACTTCTTAGAAAAGGTAGTCATTGAAAATATGGAAGATAAAACCTGTTATGAAGCAAATGCGGGCGCTATGTTTATTTTCATTGGTGCCAAACCACATACAGATTGGTTAGATGATATGGTTGTAAGAAATAAAAGAGGATATATAGAAACAGGTAAAGAACTCTTCCAGTACAATGATTTCAAGAAGAATTGGAAAATTAGGCGTGAACCTTTCTTACTAGAAACTTCTATTCCCGGAGTTATGGCTTCAGGTGATGTAAGAGCCGGAGCGATGAATAGAGTTGCTTCTGCAGTAGGTGAAGGTGCGATGGCTATTAAATTTGTACATGAATATTTGAGTGAGATTTAGATTGGGTTATTGGGTTTATTAAACATACTTCTGAATATTTATTTGTCAACATAAAATGAATGGTCGAAGGTCTATAGTATAGTTAAATTGGACCTTCGACTTTATAAATAAAGCATAATTTTTTTCTACTCCCCTGACTACTTTCATAATTTCCTCCAATTGTTGCTTATCATATAAGTGGTTGGACAAAAATAACTATTACTTTATGATGTCATCTTTTTGAGCTG
>JBCBCD010000324.1:0-7367 GCA_038530915.1 Bacteroidota bacterium | reverse complement strand
ATGGTAATTGAATCACAATCAACTTGTGTTTCTACACAACCTCCTTCAGGCCTTAGAAAGTAAGTTGTGGTCTCAGAAGGAAAGACTGTGATCAAACGTCCTACTCCGGCTGGAATGGTATCACCGCATTTTTCAGGATACCAATGCCAATTTTCCGCATCATTAAGCTCCCCGGTAACCGTTAAAAAGATCACTTCGCCTGGGCAAATAGTATCTTTAGTGGATTCCAAAGTATCAATTACTGGAAAATTGCATTCAAAAGCATATGCTGCACTTACAGGAGTATTTTGTTGCTCTTTCTTAGCAAAAGAAGCAACTAACAGCAATGAGGCAAAATAAAAAGGTAGAATTGTATAATAATGTAAATTTTTCTTCATGTTAACCGGTTTGTTAAAATCAACGTCAAAAAAATCATCAAACCTAACTTTATAGTTTAGACAAATAATATCTAAATAGTCACGTCAGGGTTAAGAGGTAAGCGTCAAAAATCTGAACTCACTCTTAGGGTTAACATGTAAAAGAAAAACAAGAAGTGTGCCAAAAGTAATTGCCTTCCAATTGCTTTGCAAAAAGGAAAAATCTAAGTGGTATGTAATACGCTTCATGGAGATTATAATGTCTTAAAAATTTATAAATATGTTCTTGGATTCTACTTCAAACCTACAAAATTTACTTAATATCAGTAAATTAAGTATGCAATAATATCATGTTTTACATTACAATTTTTCTAACTATATAAGTGATACTTACATAGAAAAATTTATGCAATACATTCAATGCGGCAAAGGCTACTAAAAGGCCCTAAACCTTACTATTAATGGTAAAAGATGAAAGAATTTTGAAAATTATGACCCGTTCTAAACTAGCCTAATTTGGTAGTACAATCTGAAGGGGATGTCTAGTAGCTAATTTTATTAGCCATCTGTCAATCGAATAACTCTACAAATATACAGAATATTAATTTAAAAAATCCATACCCAAAAGTTGAATTTTTTATTCTGTGACTATTTATTATAAAACGATCATTTTTCTAGAAAGTTGGTGTTTGCTTGTACTTAATGTATAAATAAGTACACCTGATGGTAAATCTTCGGTAATTTCTATTCTTTGCAAGCCGGCATTTAGCCTATTTCTTGAAGTAAAATACGTTCTCCCTTGTAAATCTCTGATCTCTAAAGTAACGTTATCTTCTTCTGCTAACTCAAATCGAATAGAAGTTGTATTTGAAAATGGGTTCGGTTGATTTTGATGTAAGATAGGCTCAAATGATTGTTTTGCAGATTTTACTGCAAGTACAGGTAGATAACTATTCCCTTCTAAATCATAAGCCTCAGCAGTAGTATATCTTGAATTCAATGAAACAGACTCTGACCATGAAGTAGATTGTTTCGCTCTAAAGTGTAATGTCAATAGCGTTTTTTCTTCCGATGGCAATGCGCCTATAGCTTTATTCCAACTTAATGTGATAAATCCATCATCCACTCTGGATAGTCCAAGGTTGGCTTCTTGTGCCAAGCCAAAAGTCAAATCTTCAAGTGACAACAAATCAGGGTTGAAGTCTATAGTAAATTGAGAAGTTTCCAAATCAATTTCATCCGGTAAGTTCAATGCAAAAGAATATCTATTGCCTGAAGTGAGATATTCTTCCTCATGGTTGAGTTCTAAGCGCTTTATCTCCGTTCTGGAATCTTCAACCAGGCTACTTGCACGTGCACTTAAGTTGATGTCTCCCACTTTTAAACCCTTAAAGTTAACTGGATCAGAGCTGGCAATTAAATCATTGACACTGATGACCTCAGGGAAATCTTCTTTAAAAGGATTATCAGGGTTAAAGAATGTATAATCGCTATCAATAAATCTCCAACTGGTATTATTAGGGAAGGAATCATTGACACTCAAAATCAGCTTACGTAAATGAATCAAATCCAATGTAGTGATAGAACCAGAAGCGTTGACATCAGCAGCAATTAATTCATATGGTGAAGACAATTGTTGTACTCCTAATATATGCTTACTGATCAATACTAAGTCAAAAGTGGAAACGCCATTGGTGTAATCAATATCTGAAACCGGAGCTACTGAATAATCTTCTCCTTCTGTAAGATTGGCAAAAGAAAAGGCACCATCAATATTGGTAGTCACCGCTGTATTGGAATTGCCACTCAATTGCACTTCCACATTTTCCATTGGTTGATCATTCATCGTAGAGATGAAGCCTGAAATCAATCCATTCTCAACTCCTCCACTACAAAGATTCTGGTTATCAGTGACGATTACAAAGGTTTCACAAAAACTATGGTTGTCCTGATCATCCCAAGCATGCAATTCAACAGGTATTGTTTCAAATAGAGGGTCCAAACAATTCACTTCAATAAAAGTCTTATCTCTTGCAGGCTCTTCTCCCCTTCTATTGATAGAATAGCTAATGCTACCAGAACAGTCATATACATCACTTCCTACAAAATCAACGGCAGGAATCGTATTCATACCAAAATCAGGTATGCCATTGCCATCTTGATCTACTGGCATCAACACAACGCTTCTACCCAAATTACAAATAGGAGCAGGAGCCTTACAATCTATCACTTCGAAATCAAAAGCCTTTAATCGGAAATTACCACAACCATCAACTACTCTGACTTCCAATTTATGTCTACCAATTGGGTACTCACCACTAAATACATATTGATTGGCCTCACCTACCAAGGCATCTGTTCCTGTTACATTGATCTTATCAACCCCATCCGCATAAACATCAAGTAACGCACTTACGGTCAATACTTCTAAGTTGCAATTGTCATCAGCAAGGATAGGAAGTTCTACATAGCCGTTACAGATGTCATCAGGAGAAGTAATGTTATCGTAGCTACAGAAAATTGTAGTATCTATATCTGCTATAGTAGGTTGAATATTATCGTATACTTTGATTACCTGAGTATATTCCCAAAAACCAGGTGAATTAGAACCTGATGTGATGAATCCATTGGTTTCATCATTGTCATCATCGATGTAATAACTACCATCAGACCTTCGCAATAAGTACACTTCCTCTCCCACTATCTCGTCTTGATCTTCATCTCTGCTAATCACTACAGGATCATCACCTTCAACATATTCACACCAATTGATAACAGAATATTTTCTTAGTAATTTGTAGCAAGCATCATCGTTAGTAGGGAACTCGTCTTCTTCCACATTAATAGCCAATGCCCCACAAGCTATATTCCTAACTTCAATCGTATCGCTTTCAACTTCTCCACACACTAAATTTTCTGCATCAGCAGGAAACTTAATTTCATAATCGAAGCTTTCAAGAATTGTAATTTGTTGTGTACAAAGTCCTGATTCATTTCCAAACTCATCAATGGCTCTAAAGCTTCTGTCGATGGTTCCAAAACCACAATTATCAACATTGATTACTGGAGTGTATTCGATTACGATTGCATTACAATTGTCTTCAAATACAGGCATACCGTAGTAGCCTTGTAGTAAAACAGTATCTCCATAATTGTTTCTGTCTAGTGTATGTGTATCACAGGAAACAACAACCGGATCAGGATCAATACAGCGAGGTGCTAATTTATCCTCTACTATAGCAAATGACCAACATTCGTTGGTGTTGCCATATTTATCTTCAATTTTTAACTCTATGGTTACTTGTCCTCCCACATCACAACAAGTCAAGACTACTTCATCTAGATAAGCAGAATAATAAGTTTCGCCTGATTTGCTAATAATTAATTCATCGTCATAGTACCATTCCGTTTCTTCTGCATTAGGACTAAGGTCAGCAAAGCTGTATAAGCCATCGCCTTCACTTAAGAGCGCATCTACATAACCATCAAGACAATCTTCAACAATTATTCTTCTAATTTTTCTTTCTACCAATTCACAATTATCAGAGCTTCCTTCATCTATGTCATTTACACCTACCGTTGCTATACCATCGCCATTTAAAGCTGTATTTACCAGATCTACACAAACCGGATTAGGTTCTATTTCATCATTTACATAGAAAAAGCATTTAAGTGTATCTGCAATATTTCCACAATTGTCATTGACATAATAATAGAAATAGTGTTCACCTACATCCAAGCCATTGACGTAATAACCCTCTACCGGATTACCAGTAACTACAGTTTGTTGAACCAATATGGTATCCCCTGTTGGAAGACCAAATCCGTCTAGCTCAGGTAATCGGGAATAAACTTCGACAGCATAACTCCAATTCGAACTACAATCGCGCACTGTTGGAGCAGGTATATCAAATGAAGCAGTACAATCAAAAGGATCAGTATTGAATACGTTTCTGATTTGTGGAAATTGAGGACAAAAAACTTCTGGTGCCTCAAAATCACCATACTTGATGAGTTGTTGAAAATTCTCAACCCCACTTTCTGTATCACACCAGTCTGTAATTCCCCAAGTACGAATGATTTTATAGCCACAGTTTGAAGCTAAAGAATCATCTTCATAAAATATTCCATAGTTACAAAAAGTAGAATCTGCATCATAGATGAATAAAGTGTCTCCAAAAGAGTTGATGTAATATGGAGCACCTGCTTCTTCTCTGGTTAATTCTATAGTTGTCCCATCAGAACATTTGTTGATGAGTGTATCCTTAATCAGATCGGTCAAGATTTCTGGTTGATTGAAAACAAACAGGATCTCAACCTGGTCGGATACATTTCCTTTACTATCTTCAAATTGAATGGTTCTAACTATTTTGCCAATCTCTTCACAAGGCTCTTCAGAAGGAAGATATGAATCTTGTATATTATAGGTCATTTCTTCAAAGGAAGAACAATTATCTGTTATAAAAGTACTTACATCGAAGATGCCTTTGTCTTTCAGTCTTTGCCAAACCGTTCCTTCCAAATCTATCAAATCACGATTTAAGATAGAATCAACATCTGTACATATCAGTGTATCTGGCTTAGTTGGTAATTCTATTTGTGGAGGTGTTTTATCTTCCGCCTGTATCGTTCCCCAACAAACAAATTGATCAAACTCATCATAAACCTCATAGGTGAACTCCCCACAGGTTTTTACTTCATTTATGGAAATGGATTGATTGGGATACCTAACCACTACTGAGTAGTTATCAATTTCATCAACTCCTTCTCCTTTCAATACCATTGGAATTGTAATTGGAGCAGTACAATCTTCTCCAACAGTAACAAATACTTTTCCAATACATGAAAAATTCAATTCTGGCACATTGTTTGCGGTAAGATCGGTAGATGTATTAGGAGTTGCTTCTGGAGAAATGCTAGTAGAAGCAGTACCGGTGGTATAGGTACTTATCAAAAAGAAAAGAAGTAAATAGCCTAAACATCTATTCATAGCAGGTCGTCGTTTGTCAATATTTTCAGTGTTGAGATGAAGCACTACGCGAGTAGTTAAACCTCGGTTACGAAAATAGTCTATTTTCTTTGGAAAAAGAAACAATAAAACGCTTTGAGTAATTTGATTTACACATTACCCAACAAATTACCCTATGAATGGTAGATGGGTTGAGTGTTTTGCTTGATTATGCACACAAAACACTCAATAGATTTATAAGGCTACCCCAATTAAAACTCTATAATTCCAGTCGTTTCCGGTATATGCCGCAACACCATCCACACGGAATAACCTGAGCGGGCCAAAACCAATTCTATCAAGCCCTAAAGAAAATTCATAATAAGCCGGTAATTCAGCTGTTTTTAAATAAGCAGCTCCTCCTACCAACATAAAACCCAACTTTCTTATTGCGGGGATTTTATCCAATATAAATCCATTAAAATAATGCTCAAAATGGGCTTCAAAATATCGATTATTGGTACTGTGAGAATAGTAAGGTAAATCTTTAAAAGAATAGATGTAACGACTTGGAATGCTAAAATCCAATTGATTGCCGTTGAAATGTCGCCAATCCATAAACTGCAATCTCCCGTCGTTGATAAATTGACCTACTTCCAGTCTAATCTTTGAATATCCCCAAACACCAGCCGGGATATAGTTGTCGCGTAGCTGCAAGGATAAGAAGTCATAATTGACATCACTTCCAAAAGCATTGATCCCTTTCTTGTAAACGATCCAGAAATCAGGCCATTTAGTCCCTTCAGAATATTTTTCTTCAGGGTACCTTGAATACTTTTGGTTGATTCTAATTCTCAAACTAGCGTTTAAAACTAATGCTTGATGTGGATCAAAGAAGAGTCCGTCATTATTCGGATTGGTAGGATCATTGGAGGTATATTCTCTGCCTTCGGGATTGCGCAAACTATAGTCAGATCTATTCACCAATGCCTTCCTGTCGTTGTAAGAAATATTTGAATTGATGTACACTCCATTGAATAATTCCTGACTCCATCCGACTTGGCCATATGTTCTGTCATACAGCTTCATGTAATTTCGTTTCGACCAAATACTGGCAATTGTATTACCCATATTAGTGATGGGATTCCTTGAATTGAATTGAGTGGCCTCTCTTCCTCCTGATACACTCAGTCTGGCATAATTGATTCGATTGAATCGGTAGCTAAATGCTAATGAAGCTCTCAACTGTTTGTCTGAAAATCCATAATTAAGCTTGGGGTTTAAGCTCAATGCCTTTAAATAATTATCTCCATAATATTTGGAATACTGAAAATCCAGGTCAAAATTCCATCCTTGTACCGTATTAAAGAAAACCGTATTTAGTGGGGACTTAAATGAGAAATACTCCTTATTGTAAGAACGATCATAATCATAGCCAAATAATAGATCCAAAGGCTTAAACTGATTGTTTTTGGCATCTACAGAATCAAGATAAACTTTTGATTTTCGCACTTCTTGTAGGCTATCCTTTCTGACATAATCCACTGATTCTTCTTCTGTCAGCGGAATGGGACGTACAGAAGCCCAAAAATCATAATCCTTTTCATTGGCTCCTTCTTTGACGGTAAATACCTGATTGTCAAAGTATTTATCCGATAGTTGTGGATCTACATCGTACGAAGAATAAATAGAAGTAAAAGCTCCACCTAGTTTAAACCCAAAAGTTCCGATTTTAAACTTGATGTTTTGAGTAAAAATTTTCCAGGCATCCGGCTCTTGTACAGGGACATAAACTTGTTGGATAGCTAAAGAGTCCAAACCCGGAATCTTCATAGAACCAGTAGTTAATAACAACTCTACTGATTGAAAATTCCATAGATCTTCAATAATGTAAACATATCCTCGATAGACAGGATCTTCGCTCCTTTTTGGAATTACTTCTATTTTATTAATCAACCTTCCGGCTTCATCATAAGTCACCCCTTCCAATCTATATCTGTATTAGGAAAGTGCATTGGAAGCAATAGGTGAAATGATTTGGCGACTGAATAGAGAATAATTTT
>JBCBCD010000323.1:0-7368 GCA_038530915.1 Bacteroidota bacterium | reverse complement strand
TAGCTATGAAAGTGAGTACGTAACGAAATATAGTGTAAAAAGATGGATTCAAAATGTTGAGAAATTTATGTTACACGGTATTAAAGCTCAATGAATAATATGTTCTCAAAAAATTTATTCTTCCCTTTACCTACCAAATTATAATTTGTCCTTTCAAGCTGCTATTTTTAAGCCAAACAAACAAAATCACATCCGATGGATATCACTTTGATGATCATGTGGGCCGGTTTTATCTTAGCTGGTTACTCAGTAGTAGGTAACGATAGTATTCAGACCTTGGGTACTTTCTTGAGTTCAAATGAAAAACGCCCATGGTGGGTACTTTGGCTCTTTGCCGGTTCTATCTTAACAGCTACCTTAGTATACGGCTGGGCTCAATATGGTGGAGATGTATCTTATGGACGTTTGGAAAAATATCCTCTTCCGGAGCCATTTGCCTGGTACTATATACTACCACCTTTGGTCCTAATGTCTTTGACACGCACGGGTATTCCGGTTAGTACATCCTTTCTTATTTTGACCTTCTTTAATGAAAAGAATTTATTCAGCATGGTAACGAAGTCGCTACTGGGTTATGTAGTAGCCTTTGGTGCCGCTGTATTAGTTTATATTATCATCACAAGAACGGTTGAGCGAAGATTTATAAGTACTGATATTACCAAAAAAGAAGAAAGAATTTGGGTGCCTTTACAGTGGCTATCCACAGGTTTCTTATGGTCACAATGGTTGATCCAGGATTTTGCCAATATCTATGTTTACCTACCTAGAAATACTAGTCTGACTACCTTAGTCATTTCATTGATAATCCTTTTAAGTTTACTGGCTTATATCTTTGCGAGTAAAGGGGGAGCCATCCAGGCTATCGTAAAAGCAAAAACCAATACCATAGATATTAGATCAGCTACGATCATTGATGGTATTTATGGTTTGGTACTGTATTTCTTTAAGGAATTGAGCAATATCCCAATGAGTACTACATGGGTATTCATCGGCTTATTAGCTGGTCGTGAATTGGCCATCCGTTTCCAATTGGAAAAGAAGATCACCAAAAACATTTGGAAAATGGTGGGCATGGACTTGCTGAAAATCTTCTTTGGTCTGGTGGTGAGTATACTTTTGGTATTGTTGATTAAGTATGTGCTGGCGTAGGGTATGCTTTGATGCTTTGATGCTTTGATGCTTTGAATAAGCTCGATTTTCTCGTTGATCAACACAAAATATCTGACCAATTTTTTTGAACCGCAATGGGCGCGGAGTTTCGCAGAGTTATCCTGCTAATTTGTTTAGCTTTCTAAACAAATTAGCAGGGTTGAAATGTAAACTCACAGGGTATTACCGAATAAGCGTCAAATCTCCTTTCTTCTTGATCACCTCTCCATTAATACGTATCAGCTCAACATAATAGACATACACTCCTTGATTTCCTTCCTTCCCATCAATCATTCCATTCCAACCTTCGATAGGGACAGAATGTGGAAAATTTCTCTTTTCAAAAACCAAATTTCCCCATCGATCATAGATCTGAAGCAATCCAATTCTATCCAATCCCTGATCTCCAAAGATTGTGAAATATCGATTTTCTTGCTCTGCATCTAAAGTATTTGAAAAAACATTGGGGATATAAATATTGACCGTGTCTTCAACAAAAATGGTAATGAAATCTTCTGCAAAACAGCCAGCAATATCAGTGATTTGAAGATTATAGCTAGTAGTAGTAGGCGGACTTACCTCCACTTCTATACAATTGTTATCCAAACAATTGAATTCATCCATCTCCATAGGTACCCAGTTGACTATGTCTATTTCATTTTCTGGTACCCCAAGGAAGGGAATAATACTAGCTGTTTCTCCAAATCGTATCGTTTGATCTGGTCCTAATTCAACACCAACTTTCCTGCCTTCATCCAAGACAATAGTATCAAACTTTGCACAGCCATTGGCATCTTCTATAACCAAATTATAGGTCCCCTCAACAAGGTTGGTAAATTGAGTGTTTGAACTAAGTGCTCCAAATTGGAAACTTACCAAATATGGGTCCATCCCACCTGAAATATTGTTGATCGTGATGCTCCCGTTAGTATCGCCAAAACAAGTGGGCGAAATAATTTCATAATCAATTTCTTCAGGACCTGTCTCTCCCATCATCACCAAAACTGAATCGACATCACGACAGCCATTGGAAGTATTCGTAACCTCTAAGCGATATACGCCAGGTCTGCTTATAGCTGGCCCGGGGCGTATAGAAAGAAAAGTAGGATTCTCAGTTGATGTCCATTTGTATGTAATGCCATCCCCAGGTGAATATGAACCACTACCATCCAACCTTAAGGTCGCACTCAAACAATTAAGGGACGTATCTCTACCTGCATCAGCTGTTGGAGCATCCGTATCCTGGAAAACATTTATGGTGTCGAGACTTACGCAGCCATTGGCAATCCGGCGAATTTCCAGTTCATAAACCCCTGGTGAGTAGATAAATGGGAAAGGGGTATTCGCATTCCCAACACTATCTCCATTCAAAGAACGCCATTGCAGTTCATAACTTGGTCCAAAGTCTGAATTTGATGCATCTAAAGTAGTAGCTTCCACATTACAATCTAAAATTACATCCTCTCCGGCATCAATTTGAGGGGGTAAGAAATTACCCAAAACTTCTACTGTCTTTTCTACATCACAATCCGTCGATAAATCCCTAATTGTCGCTGTGTAGGTTCCTGGCATAGAAACCATGAAATCACCATTCGTTTTGGGTGTAACCGTCTGGCCGTTTGGATCTCTCCAACTAATGACTATATCGTCTAAACTGGTTAGTGTGCTGACTGATAATTCAACTTCTTTTTTGTCACAGGTCAAAATCGTATCCACCATTACCTGAGCTGTAGGAGATTGAAAATCTATTTGAACATCAACAGAAGCAGTTGGAGATATGCATTGATTGACCGTATCTGTGATGACTAAAGTGTATAGTCCCCCCAGGTTAATCAAAGGTTCTTCATCATTCCTATTTTCATCTGTAATATCCGGTCCAGTCCAGGAATATAAATAAGGGAAGCCGATAGAAGATCCATCGCTAATCAGCTGGGTGGCAGGTTCACTACAATTCACTTCTACATCTGGTCCCACTATTGCTATTGGCCTGGAAATGGTATCTACTAAAATAGAGCGAATATCTTCACAGCCAAACTCATTCGTAACCGTTAATACATAAGTATCGGGATCGAAAATATCGATAGATCTTGACCTTTGTCCATTAGACCATCGGTAGGTAGAAAATTCATCTGCAACACCTATTCTTGTGAATGATCCTACACAGAAGGTAGAATCTCCGGTAAAAGTAATCTCCGGTTGTGGTGCTTGTACCACCGTAAAATCACCTATTCCTTCACAACCATTGGAATCAATTACTTCAACAAATACAATATTGGGTTCTGTAAGTGCTATGGAACTCGAATCCGAACCGGTAGACCAGCTATAGGTCATATAATCTTTTTCCAAGCCAAGAACCAGTGTGTCTCCTATACAGATATCACCCACACCGACTATAGTAGGTTCAGGAGCATCTACTACTGTTACATCAAATGATTCCGTTCCTACACAATTGAAAGGATCAGTCACTGTAACTGAATAAGTACCTGTAGTACTAACCGTAATGGATTGTTCTCTTGAATTAGTCGACCACAACATTTGTGAATAAGCCTGATCTAATGTAAGTTCTCCCACTTCATTGGAGCAAATTTGCTGCAATCCATCGATTTCAGGTTCCGGATTTTCCAACATTTGTACCCGTATACTATCCACTGAAGTACATCCATTGGGGGCTCTTACTAATGCACTATAAAGACCAGGAGTATTAATTAAGATAGAATCTGTTTCTTCCAGATTGCTCCATAATATCTCTCCCTGATCTGCATCAACAGATAAAATGAGGCTCGTACCTTCGCAAAAGAATGTTCTACCGATTACATCTATTCTGGGGGAAGGTTTTTCTGTGATTTCCCTTGAGACTTCTTCAACACAACCATTGCGATCAACTACTCGTACGGAGTATGTTCCACCTGAAGAAATATTGATTTGCTCAGTTGTGTCATTCGTCGACCACAGATAAGATTCATACCCTCCCAGGGCAAAAAGCTGAGCAGAGTTTCCAATACAAACCTCTCCGACCCCAGCTATGACAGGTTCTTGAGGTGTAAATTCCTGTACCTCTGCATCTATTTCCTGTATACAGCCGTTGCGATCTGTAAGTGTTACTGAGTAAACCCCACCTTGATCTACCAAGATCAAAGCTTCAGTAGAGCCATTGGACCATTCATAACTCATAAAATTATTTCCGGCATTAAGAATCAAAGAATCACCGGTGCATAAAGTATCTAAAGGTATAATAAGGTTTTCTACCAATTCAAATTGTGAAATATTTATACTCTTATTGTTGAAACAGCCAAACTGATTACTTACTGTTACGGAATACAAGCCGGCAGTATCTGCTACAATATTATTGGTTAAACTGCCGGTATTCCATTCATAAGTCAGAAAAGTATCTTGAACCGTCAAATTGCTTGATTCACCAAAACAAATATTAAAATCTCCTTCAAAATCAATAACGGGTTGAGGTCTTGAAATAATTTCCTTAGTCTTGGTTGTTCTACAGCCATTGTCTGCTTCAACGGTTAAAACATAAACACCAGGTTGCATGATGGTTCTGGAAGATTCTGAATTGCCATCATTCCATAAGTAGGAAGAAAAGGAAGGATCAACAAATAGAGTAGCTGTATCTCCAGGGCACAAATTATCAGGTCCCAGAATATCATAATCAGGAGCTTGTTCCGGTATAAGACGAATCGTATCTGCTCCTACACAGCCAAACGAATCCGTTACTATGACTCGATACAAACCTTCTTGAGCAACTGTAATGCTGGCTGTAGTTTCTCCGTTACTCCAATCGTAAGTAGTATATTCTTGAGTCAAAACTAAGACTCTATCTTCGTTGTCACAAAGAGAATTAGGGCCTATGATGGAAGGATCTGGTAAGGATACTTCATCAACAGTAATTGATTGACTGTTCCTACAACCATTGTCATCTCTTATTTCCAAACTATATTCTCCAGGTATGCTGATGGCCAATTGATCACTATTATTTCCATTAGACCAGTTGTAAATGGGATAGCCGGGTGTTGCTCCTAAAGAAGTGAAATTACCTTCACAGAAAAATGGATCACCTGTTATAGCAAGCTCAGGTGTAGCAAAAGTGTCAATTTGTATAAAAGCAGCTTCAGTACAATTGTTACTATTCGTCACTGTAACTGAATAAGTACCGGCATCACTTAATGAAATAGAGCGCCCAGTACTTCCATTTGACCATAAGTAAGTATTGTGCTGACCAACATCTATTTGTATCGTGTCTTCCGGACAGAAAGTTACTGCTCCTGTTATCAATGGATCAGGTCGTTCATTGACAATGACCTCAATTTGATCTGTTCCTGAACAACCTCTGCTATCGAAGACAGTTACAGTATACATACCACCAATGCTTGGGGTAATATTCGGCGTATTTTCTCCACTAGACCAAACATAAGCAAAATAGTCTTCCGTAAGTTGTACAGCTGCTTGCTCTCCTTGACATATCACTGTATCACCAGTTATTAAAGGTTTTGGGTTTTCCAATGTTTCAATAAGTACACTATCTACACCAGTACAACCTCGAGCATCAGTAACTGTGACGGTATAAGTACCAGCCGTAGAAACTGTTATTTGCCTCAAGGTTTGCCCGGTAGACCAGGAATAATCTATAAAACCACTTGGAGCACTAATGGTAGAAGTAGCCTCTTCACAAAATGTAGTGTTTCCGGATAGCACAGGCCGTGGTTTAGAAAACTGAATCGCCTGCAAATCTGATGAACCGCTACAACCATTACCATCGGTTACAGTTACCTCATACGTACCTGGAAGGTCGATATCAATAGCTTGCTCGGTGCTACCTGTCGACCATAGATATTGATCAAATGTCTGTTCTACTGTAAAACGAATGGTATCATCTTCACAGAAAGTCTGATTGCCCAGTATATTGGGGCGAGGTATCGTCAACGCTGTTACATCTACATCATCAATGCCAATACATCCTCTATCATCAAATACAGTTACACTATAATTACCAGGATTCGTTACAACTAAGGTATCAGTAGCCTCATTACCTGACCAGCGATAAGCAAAATAAGCTTGATCCAGCCCCAAAGTTGTACTCTCATTGGCACAATAAGTAAGATTTCCTACAATACTAGGGTCTGGATTAGTAAATTGTTCTACAACAAAAGTTTCGCTGGCAGGACATCCATTTTCATCCAATACATTTAAACTGTAAGTGCCCGGAGTATTGATACTCAAAGTAGACTCAGTACTTCCGTCAGACCAAAGATATGAACTGTAGGTCTCACTTGATCCAATGGTTGTATTAAGTCCTTCACAGAAAAATTGATTTCCAATCAAATTCAATTCAGGATTGGTGAATTGTATAAGCTCAAAAGTCGTATCATTTGCACAACCATTCACATCAGTAACACTCAACTGGTAGGTACCCGATTCAACAAATTGTTCACTGGATTGATTACTGCCTGTAGACCATTGGATGATCGGAAAAGCCTCTGTCACATTGAGCGTCAAAGTATCATTTTCACATAGAGAATTTCCTCCCATCAAAATGGGTGATGGTGTGGGGTTGACTATTAAATCAATAGATCTTGTATCGACACAACCATTCACATCTTCTACTTCAACAATATAAGTTCCGGCAGTATCCGCAGTAATCGTCTGAGTACCAGCCCCGGTATTCCAACTATAGCGATTGTATTCATTTGAAACAGTGAAAGTAGTTTGTTCATAATCACAGATCTCATTATCTCCTTGAATGCTAAAATCAGGTAAAGAATTTTCAGTGACCTGGAATTGTGCACTTGCCTGACAACCTCTTGCATCAGTCACCGTTACTTCATAATTTCCACCCTGACTTATGGCAATGCTTTGTGTAGAATCACCTGATGACCATTCGAACGCACTGAAATTTCTATTTACACTTATATTGACTGTTTCTCCGGTACAAAACTCATCTATACCATTAATTGAAGGAGTGGGGCTTGAGAATTGTATGATGCTTTTATCAGTCTGACCAATACATCCATTCACATCGGTTACGGTCAGACTGTAAGTACCTCCTATCGTAGTCCTAAAGATCGAATCAGTACTATTATCTTGCCAATTGTATACCGCATAATTTTGATCGGCGGCTAAAGTAACAGTATCTCCTTGACAAAATGAATTGACACTGAGGATTTCCGGTGAAGGTGCTTGGTTAACAACCAATTCTACACTATCTCTAAA
>JBCBCD010000322.1:6476-7385 GCA_038530915.1 Bacteroidota bacterium | reverse complement strand
ACCTTTAGCAATGTAGCTCGTTCAGCAGGTGTAAGTCAGACTGATTGGAGCTGGGCGCCACTACTTGCCGATCTTGACAATGATGGATTGCGAGATATTTACATTACCAATGGTTTGCGAAAAGACGTTCTCAACCTTGATTTTATCAACTTTACCAGTTCTGAATTTACCCAACATACACAATCTGATGGTACGCTACCCAGAGAATATTTTATGCAGTTGTTGGAAGCCATGCCTTCCCATAGGTTGCAAAACGCAGCCTATAAAAACTTAGGAAGCTTCCAGTTTGAAGAAAAAAATCAGCATTGGGGACTAGATCAAGTCTCTTTCTCTAATGGTGCAGCTTTCGCAGATCTGGATCTGGATGGAGATTTGGATCTAGTCGTCAATAACCTAGATCACAACGCTTTTGTACTACAAAATCATGCTACAGAAACCTCCAATAATTGGCTTAGAATAAAACTAAACGGTCCTAAAGAAAATCCCTTTGGAATAGGAGCTAAAGTGTTTGTAGAAACAGCTACTGAGAATCAATTCCAACAACTATTTACCAGTCGTGGATTTCAATCCTCAGTTGAGCCCATCCTTCATTTTGGCCTTGATACAGAAAACACAGTCAATGTTCGCATTGAATGGTCAGATGGAAAAGTCAGCTTATTGAATGACATTAATACCAATCAAGTGCTTACTGTTGAACATTCAGATGCAATAGACTCCCCTACTCCATCTGCTAGTCAAGCAGATCAATTGTTCCAAGAGCAAAACTTATCTTCCAGTTTGGCAGATTTCTTGAGGCAAAATGACAAGAGCTTTGAATCATTCAATAAAGAATTTTTGCTACCCCATGAGCTCTCAGGCGAAGGCCCGGCGGTAGCGAGTGCAGATCTAAACAACGATGGTTTAATAGAC
>JBCBCD010000322.1:0-6466 GCA_038530915.1 Bacteroidota bacterium | reverse complement strand
CAAAATACAAACGGAGAATTTCAGCTAATCAAAGGTCCCTGGGAGCGGGACGCTGCAAGTGAAGATGTAGATGCATTGTTTTTTGATGCGGATTCTGATGGGGATCAAGACCTGTACATCCTTAGTGGTAGTAATGAGTTCCCTGTCGGAGACAATCGATACCAAGATAGATTGTACATTAACGAAGGCAATCTTCAGTTTTCTAAACCAAGCAAAGCATTACCTGACTTGCCCATCAGTGGCTCTACCGTCACAGCAGCCGACTATGACCAAGATGGCGATTTAGATCTCTTTGTTGGAAGTTTTTGTAAGCCGGGATCTTATCCTATGGCTCCTCAGAGTCTCTTATTACGCAATGAAGGAGGCTCATTCAAAGAAGTAGCCAATGAGGTTTTTAAAGGAAATCCGTTAGAAGGCATGGTAAGAGATGCAGAATGGTCTGACTGGGATCAAGATGGTGATCCGGATCTTATTGTAGTCGGAGAATGGATGAATATCTCTTTCTTCCAAAACGATGGCGGCCAATTGACCAATATTTCTTCTGGTACCAGCTTACCGGACCTTACAGGCATCTATTTTACCATTACAACAGCAGATATTGACCAGGATGGTGATGATGATTACCTAATTGGAGGCTTAGGCCAAAACCACCGCTACCAGGCGTCTCAGAAAGCACCATTCCAAATTTATGCCGCTGATTTCGATAAAAACGGACGGATTGATCCAATCATGGCTTCGACTGTCGAAGGAAGACCTTTACCTGTGTATGGACGTACTGTCTTAGGGGAACAAATGCCATTCATAAAAAAGAAGTTTCCAAATTTTAATAGCTACGCACAAGCCAGCATACAGGAAATATTTGAAGCCAATAGCATTGAGTCAGGGATTTCATTCAAAGCCACCAATTTTGCCAGTTTAATGATAGAAAACGTGGGTGGTGGCAAATTCAAACATCATATTCTACCTGCAGAAGCTCAAATTTCTGCTGTCCGCGCTATAGTCGTTAACGATTTTAATGGCGATGGTCATCAGGATTTATTAATGGGTGGCAATTACTATGACATTGAGTTTCGTAGCCCGCGATTGGATGCAAGTATTGGCATTCTGTTGCAAGGAGACGGAAAAGGAAACTTCCAAGCCATATCCCCAAGTGAAAGCGGATGGCAAATACCAGGTAGGGTACGCAGCATATTACCCATAAGTGGTCCCAGCAGACAATCTATTCTGGTAATTAAAAACAATCAACAGGCTCAACATTTTACCACAAATTCCTAATACATTATATGAGTATACGCAACGGTAAACTTGAATACAATCAATCAATTAAAAAGATATTCAGCATTTCAACTAAACTTAGGAGAGGCTTTGGTTTATTCTTCATGGTCTTCTTACCCACATTGATAAATGGTCAAAATATTTGGGAAGTAGTGACCTATCCGGATGAATCTGGTTTTCAGCAGAGAACCGCTCCTCATTTGCAAAAGATAGCTGCACAAAGCTTTGGGAAACGTTCTTTAGCAAGCTCCAAATGTCCTGATACTGGTCTTCCAGTTAAAACATGGGCTGTTGAGGGAGAAACCATCATATCACCCTATACAGGAAGAGCTTATAAACAAGGACCGACTGGATATTTTGGTCCCAAACGTAGAAATGAAGCAGGTCAGATCATTGCTTTTGGTGGAGATCCTTTAAAGTATGACTTACCACCAGCTACAGCCACCTTGCTGCTGAATCCTAAAAATGAAGCAGCTAAAGCGTTCTTAAGCATTCCGGGAAACCTTAGACAGCAATATCATTTTGCTTGTAAAAACTGGGCTCGCTTTTATCCGTTACTGGCCAATAAAATGGGAGAAGAATGGAAAGCTTCTTTCCATGACGCAGTAGGAGAATACAGTGAACGCCGCCGCCCTTCTGATGGTGTTAAAAGGGAGCTTTTGTCCCTTAGTCAGGCCCACACTTTGGTTGGAAACAAAGGATTCCTATTGGGTGGAAATACCATAGATGGTGGTACTGAAAATCACAAAACCATGTGGAGGACCTCCGCCCTGGTGTATGCACAGTTGTTCCCGGAAAATAGTTTGATATCCAGCTATTCCACTCAAGAAGCATTAGCATTAAGTAAGGAAATGATACGTGATTTCTTACAGAGGATCATTCAAATGGGCAATGGAGAATACGATTCTCAGATCTATTACCCTCATTCTATAGAAGGCTTTTTAAACCTTTATGATTTTTCAACTGATCCTGAGCTAAAGGAATTGGCAAAGTTTGCATTAGATTATTATTTCATGTCTTATGGGTTAAAAGTAGTGGATGGTGCGGTTGCAGGTGGTCAAAAAAGAGGTTATCTACCAGACGAAAAGCCGGGTGAGATGGAAAGTTTCTTATGGGCATATTTTGATGCCAGCTCACGATCAGTGGATGGATATCATCCCAAACTTCATCAAGTTACGACCACTTATCGTCCCAATAAGGTAATCTATAATTTGATCAAGCAAAAAATGGAGAAACCTTACTCCATGCGCATCAGTCGTCCATTCTATCATATGGATCATTATAATGCCTTTCAGGAATCATTTTACAGATCAAAAAGTTATGGCATGGGTAATGTTTACATGAGTATCGTTGACAACCCCAACCAACAAATGGTTTGGTCTTTAATTGCAGAAGGGAAAGAAGGCCCACTCGGTTTTTCTGGTGGACAAGCGTATGCACAAACCAGCTTTGGGCATAGTCCATATACTCAGACCTTACATCATGAAAATACACTCTTATTGCTTAGCGCACCTACTCAAGCAAAAGAAGACAATAAGGACTTCAAGATCAATAAAAAAAGAATGAATCCATGGCACCTTCCCGATTCTGCTCAGGTTCAATCTTATGAAGAGACCAACCGAATCAGATATGGATCCAAGCCATTACAAGCCATTTCATCCACTCCTCCACAATCTGTTGAAGAACTGAATGAGTTTTGGGCTCAAAAAAATACAAGCGCTGCCAGCTGGCTATGGGTGCCCAAGCAAACAGATAAACGGACAATGACAGAAGATCGCCTACTCATACAGGCCAATAAAACCTTTGTCAGCATTCGATTTATTGGTGATGAACCGTTTTGGGTCGCTCCTGATTCAAAAACCTTAGCACAAGTAACGGCCAGAGGTTTTAAAAAAGCCTTGCAACATTACGACCTCTTCGTCATTCCAGGTGAAGTATCGGGCTATATTCTGGAAGCTGCAGAAACCTCAGACTATTCCGATCTTAACTCTTTTGGACAAGACCTAGAAAAGAATAGTAAACTCACTTTACGTGGACTTAAACTTCAATATAAAAACCTCAAAGGAGATAAACTGAAAATGGAATATCAACCTGATAAACTTAAAGCAAAATCATCCATCAACAATAAAGCACTTGATTACGACAACTGGAATGATGGAGCTGTTTATACCGGCCCTTATCTCAATATCAAGGAAGGAGTGCTGGAAGTAAGTGATGGTAAAGAAGGCTACCAGGTTGATTTTAGAGGTAATCAGCCGATTTATAAAGCACTAAAATAAAAAGGTTTAGATGTTTAGAGGGTTAGGTGTTTAGTTCGACACACTTCAGCCTACGGCGAAGTGATGGCATACTTTTCACATTGCCGTAGGCATAAGTGCATCATCCTAAACATCTAAACGCTAAACACCTCAACTTTCAATACAAACATTAAATAATAAAGCATAAACTATTAATTATGAGATCCTCCGCCCTTATTTTGTTACTGATTTTGTTTACGCTCTCTTCATGTATACAGGAAAGCAAAGATCAGCAAGAGCAATATGACATAGCAGTTTATGGTGGAACTTCCGCTGGTGTAATTGCAGCTTATAGTGCAGCCAAATTAGGGAAATCTGTCATTTTGATTGAACCTACTGCTCACCTTGGGGGTATGACAGCCAGTGGGCTGGGGTCAACAGATATAGGCAATAAATATGCTGTGCAAGGATTGGCCAGAAGGTTTTACCGCGAATTGGGGCAACACTATGGAAACTTTGAAAACTGGACATTTGAACCAAAGGTGGCTGAAGCACTCTTCGAAAAATACATAGCAGAAGAACAGATAAAAGTCCTCTTTAACCATCGAATAGTCAGTGCTCAGAAATCAGGAACTACTATACAGGAAATCACTATAGAAAACAGTGCAAATACAGAAGAAACCACCATAATCCTTGCCAAGCAATACATTGACTGTACCTATGAAGGAGATTTAATGGCCAAAGTCGGTGTTTCTTATTTTGTCGGAAGAGAAGACAACAAACAATACAATGAAACACTAAATGGTGTGCAGTTGAGAAACAAACACCAATTCCCCGATGGTATTGATCCTTATGTCGTGAAAGGCGACCCCACCAGTGGCCTTTTGCCTTATATTAATCCTACAGTACAACCCAATGGTACCGGGGATAAAAGATTACAAGCTTACAATTACAGATTGTGTTTAACCAACAATCCCAACAATAGAATTCCTTTTCCGGAACCCGATAACTATAACCCCCTTAATTACGAACTACTATGGCGTGTCATGCAGAAGAACTTGAATCTGGACAATGCAGGCAACCTCATTCCAGGTTCCACCAATAATGAAGGAAAATACGATCATTATTGGCAATGGCGAACTTTTAAAACCGGATTTATCATTCAGTATATGCCGGAAGATAAAACAGACTTTAACCACTTAGGTGGTTTTTCGATTGATTACATCGGCCAAAATCATGACTATCCGGAAGCGAGCTATAAGAGAAGAGCTGAGATTTTTGAAGAACATAAGCAATTCATACTCGGTATTTTTTATTTCTTAAAAACCGATCCAAGAGTTCCTCAAAAGATAAAGGATGAATTCAATTCATGGGGATTACCCAAAGATGAGTTTACAGACAACGGTGGATGGCCACACTACCTATACGTACGTGAGACCAGACGTATGATAGGTGAATACGTGATGACCGAACACAATTGTGTGGGCGACGAAGTAGTAGAAGATGGTATTGCATTAGCAGCATATACTATGGACTCACACAACACACAAAGAGTAGTTGTCAATGGTATGGTAAAAAATGAAGGAAATGTAGAAGTTGGAGGCTTTGGGCCCTACCCAATTGCATACCGTTCCATTACACCCAAACGTGATGAATGCACCAATCTGCTTGTACCAGTTTGTCTGAGCGCAAGCCATATCGCTTATGGTAGCATTCGAATGGAGCCAGTATTTATGGTTTTGGGACAAATCTCTGCTTTAGCAGCTTGTGAAGCGATCGACCATGATGGACAGGTACAATCAGTAAACCATAAAGTACTCACTGATAAATTCAATACGAATCCTTACCTGAATGGAATTAAACCAGACATCACATTAGATGATGCTTCTGCTACAGTGACATTTAGCGATGATGTGAATCGTCAGCAAGCCTTTATGGTAGCTAATGATACCAGCTACTTATACACTCCAACAGCGGTTGAGGAAAGTCAAATTTCTTTTGAGATTGAAGCCGAAGGAAAATATGAAATCAGGTACTTTGTTCCTAAAATCAGGTCCAACAGGGTCGAATTTCCAGACTCTACAGCACTAAGCATTAATGTAGGGAAACAAGCTTTCAAGCTCAATATTCCAATCGATTCTCAAAGGGGAAAGATGGTCAAAGTGGGCACCTATGATTTTAAACAAAACAGTTCTAATACTTTAACTGCCAAGCCATTAAAAACAGGTGATCCATTAGTAGCTGATGCTCTTCTTTTGGTACCAACTAAAGACTAAAATACATATCCATGAAAAACAATATTCAAATAATCATTTTAATGATTTTTTTAGTTGGTATTCATCTAAATGCACAGTCCATTGATGCCCATTATGATGAGTCAAAAGTGCCTGAGTATAAACTTCCAGATTTACTAACAACATCAAGTGGAGAAAAAATTACCGATGTAAAAAGTTGGGAAAAAGAACGAAGACCTGAGATCCTGCAATTGTTCAAGGATGAAGTATATGGCAATATACCCAAACAAAAAGGGATTAAGATAAAAAGCGAAGTCGTTGAAAGATGGCAAGCATTTAATAATAAGGCAACAGAAGCTTCACGTGGGAAGAGAGCTTATAGATGGCCCATTGAAATGATCCTTAATAATGGATTTGGTCTGGCAACCTTATACTATGGAGAATTAGATCCTGATAGAGATAATTTTTCTGATGGATTGCATCCACTTTTCTACCAAAAAAACCAGAAAAAGCCGGCAGAAAATGAATGGGGATCCATTGGTGCCTGGGCTTGGGGAGCTTCCAGAGTTTTAGACTACTTGAAAAATGATCCTAATCAACTGACTAATCTGGCCAATAGCATGCCCGAATAATTCACAGAATTAATGACTCTTTTAAACAGTAAAAGCAATGATAAAAACGATTAATCATAAGACTACTATTTCCTTCTTTTTCTTAAGC
>JBCBCD010000321.1:0-7388 GCA_038530915.1 Bacteroidota bacterium | reverse complement strand
CTTTTTTTGAGCTATCCGATCTGCTTCAATCACATAAATGAAAGTGCATTTCAGATCGTATTCCTGTATTTTGGAGTTGTTGTTTTTGTTATATGTTTCTTCTCTTTTTGCGCGAGTGTAGTATTCTAATATTTTTGATTTTAAATTTTCTGATCCAAGGTTGTATAGTTTGCCTGTACTTTTTAATTGATCGTACACGCTGGTTTCGGTATTTAAAAGTGGCTTACCCGCATTTACCTGAAGGTTCAACATGGAATCAGCTATTAGTGGTGTCATTTCCTGATAACTCAAATCAAGAGCAATATGGCTATTTGAGATGGCCTTTTTCAGACTTAGAGCCGCTCCAGATCCACTGCCTACCTCAGCTCCTATCAAACGATTCAACCTATTGATGTCTTTTTGAAGGTCTCCTTGTAAGTTTTTTAGTAATTCAATTTGTTCTTTGGCCAGAATTGCTTCATTATTGATGTCATTCAATTGAATGGCCAATAAGATCCCTATCACCACCAAAATAATTTCTCCGCTTGCGTAAAGTAGATAATTCCAAAATTTGGACCTGCCGATCATCTTTAGCCGTAGCTTATTGAAAAACTTCATCTTTTAATAATTCTAAAATCAGACTTGTGAATGAGGAAGGGTGATGTTTTGTTAATTTGAACATTTACACATTTTTACCTATCGACTTTTATCTTTTCAATTCGTACACCATACAAGCAGTGCCTTCAAATTGTCTTTCTTCAACAAATTCAAAGCCCATTCTTTCATAAAATCGTTGAGCTTTGACATTGGATTTTAATGGATCAATTAATATTCCATCTACAGATTCATTGCTAAAACACCTTTCAATGGCAAGCTCCATCATTCTTGTGCCATAACCTTTATTAAGATTTTTCTCCTCTCCTACCCAAATATCAATGGCTCTTTTATTGGGTTCAACTTCTCCCCAATAGTGAGTTTCTTCTAAAAAAGGGTCAATAATCTGTATGAATCCAATCGGTTTTCCGTCAAGTTCAGCAATTAATTGCTCTCTCCATTCAGGATTTCTTTTCAATTCTATTTCCCAATTCCATTCATCATCAGGGTCACTGTCAATGACGTGTTGTTTTGTATCCCAGTATTTGACTAAATCAAGATCATGTATTGTTGCTGGTCTTAACGCTATCATTGAGCCTATTTTTTACTTGCAACTTAATGGTTTTGAATGGATCATTATATTACTGCTCCCCTCAGAAAAGACTGTACCTCTTCAAGTTCAGTATCATAAATTAAAATGCCCATATCATCTTCATTTAGTTGACTGAGTCGTTCTCCCTTTCTATTCCAAACTGCGCTCTTCCCGGCACTTATAAAATTATCAGAAGGCCCAACACTATTGGACATCAATATTGGAATATTTAGCTCCTTAGCCATTTTGGGGAAATGAGCATAAGCTTTTTCAACACCTATTTTTGATTTCGCTACACTAGCCAGGTACACATCTGCCTTACAAGAAACCGCATGACGTATATGCCTTTCCTGCATGGTTTCATAGCAGATACCCAGAGCAATTTTCTTACCATCAATCGTAAAGAAAGCTTCTTTTTTACCACTCACGAAATAAGGAAATTCGTCTTCATGAAGAATTTGTTTGGAATAGAGCATTCTCTCTTTATGAGGTCGAAAGATCATCATGCTAATATTAATTCCATCTGATGCTTTGGTTGGCATTCCCACACCAATTGTTACCTCTTCTGCATTTGCTAAATCCTGAAATGCATTAAAGCGACTGTCATCTAATACCACAGCAAGTTCTTTGGCAAGAGTAGGTTCAAATCCTGTAATCGAAAGCTCAGGAAAAACAATTACGTTGGCTTTTTGCTGGATTGCAATACGGATGAACTTAAGGTGATTTTCGATATTTTTCGAAACATCACCTTTTTCAGAAATGAACTGTACTAAGCCTATTTTCATAACATCAAATATTTGCTCAAAGATTGAATAAAATATTTTTAAACGACAATGAAGAGGATGAAATTATCTCAGATTTGTTTTGATTTTTCTTCATATCCAACGTTCTAGAATTAGTTGGTCTCTTACTAAAATTGTTTTTCATTAATTAAAATCAACCATAACACAATAGTCACATGAACCATCAACTACCTGATTATCAACCAAGAGCAATAAACTTTATTGAAATATTTAGTATTGATCCATCCTGGAAACTGAAAGTGTATTTCATTAATGATGAAGGAGAGCTATTGAAAGAGAAATACGAAGGAATCAAATCGCTTATACCAGAATGGCTAAAGATGGAAAATAGTTTTGATAATAAGCATGACTCTATCGGTTTTTTAATCATTCATAAAGCAAAAGAAGGCTTTTTTTACTTAATTAACTGGTGGGTAGGTCGCAATATGCTAAATGGTCAAATCTTTTTTTCACCCTATGAGCACCCTACTACCTATCATCACATATCAGGTGATGGACTCATATCTTGTGTCTGGGAAATGGAAGTCATCAATCATGAAAGATTCATGGACAAAAAACGTACTGAAGGTGGCTAAACCAGACTTTGAAAATTATTTAAATGACCAATTCAATGGTATATTTTAGTGAAGTATTCTTTAGAAAAGTGATTACAGAAGGCTTTAAATTTTAATAGATGGAAATCAACTATAATAATAAAAGGTTTCGCCCGATACAAAATACCGAAAATGGGGAAACCTCTTTTGAAACTATATTTTGGTATAAGCAAGACCAAAACATACTGACAGCCGAATATGAAGGTGGACAGATTATCAAAGGACATTTAATTGGACTGGTCGATGAAAATGGCAATATTGATATGAGATACCATCAGGTCAACATCAATGGCTAAATAATGACAGGGAAGTGTAAATCAACTCCTGAAATACTTGATAATGGTAAAATTCGACTATTAGAATCCTGGGAATGGACAAGTGGAAATTGCAGCAAAGGCACTTCTATAATAGAAGAAATCTGACTTCACGCCCAAGTAATGTTTTCCTCCAAAAATGAGTCGATAAAATCCTGAATGTATTTGGATTTTTTGAAGTTTGATCTTGTGGACAGATAATGTGTCCTAATAAACCCTTCCTTACCGATCTTAACTAATTTAAGAGAATTAGGTAGCTGGAAAGACCTCAATTGCCATTTAGGATAACAGGCAATACCCATATTTGCCTCCACCAGTTCAATGGCTACTTCTGTCATTGGAATAGCAGTTACTTTTTGGGGTTCAATGTTATTGGGCTTGAGGAAATGTTTGTAAATCGCAGCTGATTCTAGCGGGAAAGAGTGAATAATCAAGTTGATATTTGAAAAGCCATTGGGAGAAATAAATTTCAATTGGGCCAACTTATTTTCTTCATGAACAAGTGCAAACATTTCATCACTAAACAACTTATAAGAGACGATATCACTATTATTAATATTATGAGTATTTAGGCAAATATCAAGTTCCCCGGATATGAGTTGTGATACAAAATGCTGTTGGGATTCAAGTGTAAGAATGATTTCAATCTCAGGATACAAAGCACTCATTTTTTGAATGAATTTTGGAAGCCCATGGTAAAAAGAGTAGCACTCGGTACTGAGTTTTATAGTACCTCTTGATCCTTCCTGCACTTTGCTGATTTTTTGCAATCCTTCATCAATCCTTGATATTACTTCACAGGCAACTTGATACACCTCTTCCCCTTCTGGTGTAAGCTTCCAGTTGTTCCTTGTTCTGATAAATATTTTTATGCCCAATCGCTCTTCAAAGTCACGCAATTGATGACTTAAAGCAGATTGAGTAAGGAACAATCTATCTGCAGACTTTGATATATTCCCTTCTTCTACAATTGTCTTTACCAATTTCAAATATCTTAAGTTCATGTCTGTAATTTAGTAATACTCCCAGAGAACTTGATTGAAAAGTTTTCAATAAGAAGACAAATCCATTTCACATATAAACCTTTATTTCAAGATTCTACTGCTCTTTCTTTGCTTATGAAAATCTTAAAGTCAAGCAAAAAAACAAGCCATGAAGAAATTACTCGTAATCCTGTTATGCACACTTTCACTGCAAGCGATCAAAGCCAGTGATTTTTCAAAAAACACACAACCTATAGATGGGCCTAAAAAAAGAACAGTTGGTATCTTAATTTTTTACAATGCAGAAGTTTTAGATTTTGCCGGACCTTTTGAAGTCTTTTCTGTTGCCAGTCAAATGTATGATAATACCTATTTCGATGTGCGAATGATTGCAAAGACAAAAGATCCAATTAAAGCAGTAAACGGACTATCCGTTAACCCAGATCATTCATTTGATGATGCCCCTAAATTGGATATTCTAATTATCTCCGGCGGAATGGGAGCTAGCTTGGTACTTAAAGATGAAGAGTCAATGAAGTGGGTAAAAAAGACCGTGAAGAAATCTGAATTAACCATTAGTATTTGTACAGGTGCAGCTATTCTGGCCAAATTGGGTTTCTTGGATAACAAACCTTATTGCACCCACCATACGATTTATGACTATGTTCAAGGATTTGCCCCCACAGCAAAACCTCAACAAGACAAAAGGTATGTTCAATCAGATGAGAAAATATATACCTCCGCAGGCATTTCAGCAGGCATAGATCTATCCTTTCATATGGTAGAAATATTGTGTGGGAAAGAGGTTGCCAGCAATACTGCTATGTACATGGAGTATAAAGGGTATCAGTAAAGTATTGTTACAAAAAGTGTGTCCGGGCTGAAGCCCGAACCCACTTTTTGTAACAATATCTATGGAAGCATCTGCAATATTGGCAACATACCTCTTAATCTTTGTAAATGCCGTCCCAATCATAATTAAGTATAACCCTTGTACTGCTTTCCCTAAATCGCTCTTGAAGATCTTCTAATATTCCCAATTCTACCTTTCCATTTAGCATTAACAATTTTGTATTTATAGTAGCAATTTCAGTCGGATATTTAATTTCATTTTTAAAATTCAGAATCAATTCTTCAAATTTACTCCCATCCAATAATTCCATTGGAAAAGAATCTAATGAATAATACTCTCTTGAATTTTCTTTGTACCCTTCATAAGGTAAATCCTTAGGACTCTTTTCTGTTTTATGTCCAACAAACCATCCTATCTCTGGGCGTAGCCTCATAGTCTTTTTATATTGACTTAGACCTACAAATCCTGCTGTAAACTCCATTGAATACTCTTTTAATAACTGCCCTTCAAAATTTGTCAATTGTAATTGAAATGGAATAGTTCTTAATTCTTTAGGTAAGGATTCAAATATTGATTCTACTGACAATCCACTCATTTCATTGTCTAGTATTCTGTTTCCCTTCTTATCATAAGGATAGAACTGAGTGATCCAACCATCAATAACTTTGGGGTTTCCATAATCTTCTCTTGTATGAACCTTAAACATATTCATCCAGAAACTTCTATCTATTTTTCCACTAAAAGCTTCTTTGATCTTATTTATAATAGGTTCAATTTTATCAAACCACCAATCTAGATCCAGCTTTCTAAAATAATTTATCTTTAACAATATCTTATCCCAATCATTAGCCGAACCTTCAAGTTCAATATTTGGTATACCGCATATGAAAACATTTACTAGATATTTAAAATAGGGTTGCATAGCATCCATCATCATCAGATCTCCTGCTATAATTTCATCAGTAGTGCTATTACTGAAATTAAGTTTGAAATTATCTATGAATTCAGCACTTAGATAACTTCCCATTTGGTCAACAAAAAATGATATGACATCTCTCCAATCAGATAATTGATCAATTGTTCCATTTCGTTCAATTTTCAACTCCTTTTTCTCAATTAGTTCTGGATAGTACTTTACGACTTTCCCTACATTATGGTATAGATGTATTGATATTCCTTGTTGTATGAGTAGCCAAATCATTTCTGGCGAAATAGTAAATGGTCTATGATCTGAATAAGCCTGATACATCCCTCCTAAAAATGAATGGCCTCCAAAGTTTACTAATTCTGATGGAAGACTACTTACTGCTTTAACATCCTTTCCATATTTGGACACAAGTTCATTTAACTTAATTTCTGGTAATAACTCGGGCGGAAGTGAAAGCTTTTCAATTTCAATGGTAAGAGATGCTTTTTTTGATATATAATCAATTGATTTTGCCATAATTTATATTTTGGTTGCAGCTGGAGTTTCGACTATGTGCATTGACATTAATCCTTCTTGTATCATTTTCTACTGTTGTGAATACAATGTCATAACCTGGCATGAATTTCGTCGGTCCAATAGACTTTCTGTGTTTTAAAACCCTTAAAAGTTCTTTGATCTGGTCTTTTTCAATATCAACCAATTTACGTTTCTAATTTAGTTTTTGCTCTTTTCTATTATTGGCAAGGTATTTTCAATAATTGCATCTTGAAATGCTTTTCCCTGCTCATAAGGAATAAGATGTCCTGCCTCCTCAATGGTGTAAATATCTTTTTGAGGAGCTTGTAAGATATCGTAATACTTTTGGGTCATTGTATAATTTGTCTGATAGTCCTTTTGACCTACTATAAAAAACACTGGACAATCCAATTTTTTTGTGGATTCAAATAGATTCTGTAAGCTGGATTCATTGAATAGTTCCAACCAAGTCAATGACCAGGAAAGAACCCCATTTTTGAATGATTTCTTTTTTGCAAAGCTTTTCCCCTCAAAGTCAAAAAGCCATTTTCTTGCATAATAGAGATCTTGCCCAGACTTATACGGAATCGAGACCACGGAAAGTTCCTCTATTGCTTTTTTATCTTTTCTTTTTTTAGCCAACTCTTTGAGCATTTCTAAGGTCATTCTTTCACTTTCTACCTGATTTACCAAAGGGTTGGTTGCAATAAATGCATGTAAGAGTTCAGGATGTTTTTTTGCAGCTCACCAAACATATTATCCATTTGGTCTGTCACAGAATCACCTGGTCCACCATTTAGATATAATAAAATAGGATTCTTATCACTATTCCCTTTTATGTGAATGATCTGTTTTGAACCAGAGATATTTACAGTTTCAATGGCATCTATCGCTTGACTGACTTTAAAATTAGCTGTTGTACCATGTCCTGAGTAAATAATAAATGCAAAAAAAATTGATGTGAGGATATTTTTCAATTGATATAAATTGATTTGAGCTTAAAAGATATAGACTTGATGACTTTAAAATCAACAACGATTTTTTATCTACAAGTCTCTTTTTTGTTGGTAAAACTCATTCATAACAACTTATCGGGTATTGTGTTTTATTACCAAAGTGGTTCCAAAATAGCTAATTGGGGCTGCCTCATTACTCATTCTTCGTTCTGAGCTGTCTAAGAAAGTTTTGTTTGAGTCCATTTTGCAAAAAAAAGCAGAATTTAAAAATTCTGCT
>JBCBCD010000320.1:4338-7414 GCA_038530915.1 Bacteroidota bacterium | reverse complement strand
TTGTATGCGAGCTTTGGAAATGGGTTTTTCCAACAACACATCATAGCCCATTTCTCCTTCAGAAAAAGAATGTAGAGATATACTGAACTTGGCTAGAAAAACAGGAAGCATTGTAGCTGTTTGTCATGTGTTGAGATATGCTCCTTATTTTGAAAAGCTCCGGAAAATCGTAGCGGAAGGTGTTCTGGGAAAGGTAGTCAGCATGCAACATTTCGAACCCATTGAACACATACACATGAGTCACTCTTATGTGCGTGGCAACTGGCACAACTCCAAAGAAACCACTCCAATCATACTAGCTAAGTCTTGCCATGATTTAGACATTATGAAATGGGTTTTAGGAAAAAACAGTAAAAAGATACATGCTTTTGGAGATTTAAGCTGGTTTAAATCAGAAAATGCACCAGAAGGAAGTACCGACAGGTGCATGAATGGTTGCAAAGTAGAAGCCAATTGTCCTTATTCTGCCCTACGTATTTACCATAGAAAACGTCAAAGGACCTATGTCTTTGACTTGCCGGAAGACCGATCCAAACATGGTGAATTCATTTTGGAACAATTGCGTACAACTAATTACGGACGTTGTGTATACCGTATGGAAAACGACCAACCAGATCATTACACGACCAATATCTTATTTGAAGACAATGTTACGGCTAGTTTCTCTATGGAAGCATTTACTTCTTATCATGGAAGGAGAACCCGTATCATGGGTAGCCTGGGTGATATTGTAGGTGATATGTCACGATTCGAATGGAAAGACTTCAATACCGGAGAAAAAATAGAATGGTCTATGAATTCTGATGGACATGGAGGTGGAGATTGGAGATTAGTCAGTGATTGGGTCAATGCCATTGATCAACAGGATCCTACCCTACTCACTTCTACCATAGATGCTTCCATAGAGAGTCATATCATGGGTTTCAAAGCGGAAGAAAGCCGTAAGAAGGGAGAAGTAATAGATATTGTTCTCTAATTGTAGGATGTAGCGTGTAGCGTATAGAGTCCCCTACACACTACACCTTACACCCTACACCAAAGATTTACAGATCGTAATTAAGACACTATTTATTTTAAAATAAATTAAATAAGTGATTTGGTACAATTGGAATATTTGTTTACGTTTGTAGCAACGGATGAGTTCCGAAAAGCAATTTTTATGAAATTATTATTGAACAAATACTATTACTTTTTTAGCTTCTTTTTCTTTTATGTTTCATCATAAAGGGGCTGCTTAGTTTGTTCAAAACTTAATTCATAAAAATCAAAAGTAGTCCCGCTGAGTCGGGACTTTTTTTTTGCCCATAACCGTAGTACAACAAATGATAGAGCCTAACCAAAGCAACCAATATTTTACATATTTTTATTTCTTTTATGCACCGACGTAAAGGACTGAATGATAATATTTATTCATCATAAAAAGTCCTGCTAAAACAGGACTTTTTTTATTCATTACACTGTAATTTAAGTTAATTGACATTTTGAACAGCCAGATTTTTGCACTAGATAAGGCGCGGCGGAGCTTCATAGCCGTAGCTATGAAAGTGAGTACGTAACGAAATATAGTGTAAAAGGATGGATTCAAAATTTTAAGAAATTTAGATTACAGTTTATTAATTACCGTGTAACAAAAGTTAGTTAATATTTTGAACAATCAGATTTTTAGCCTAGATGAGGCGCAGCACAGTAGCAATACATATTGGTACGAGCATGTAACGAAATATAGGTTAAAAAGATGAATTCAAAATGTTGAGAAATTTATGTTACACGGTATTAATGGTGTGAGCACCAAAATAACTTTGTACACTATGTTAAATGCAGAAACAAAGCTTGATCCAAGTCAGAATTTAGAGGAAAAGCCATTAAGAGTTTGTATACAAGGCTATAAAGGAGCCTTTCACGAGATTGCTGCTCGTCACTGTTTTGATCAGGAAAAGATTGAAATAGTTCCAGCCCATACATTTGATGAATTGGTACAAAGAATTGAAAAAAAGGATGGAGTAGATATAGGGCTGATGGCTATTGAAAATTCACTAGCAGGTAGCTTAATGTACAATTACAAACTCCTGAATGAGTCTGATTTGAATATCATTGGTGAAGTCTACCTGAGAATCAAACAAAATTTGATGGTTTTGCCAGGAGTGAAGATCGAAAACCTGAAAGAAGTTCATTCTCACCCAATGGCCATTGCACAGTCCAGGAAGTTTTTTGAAGCTCATCCACACATTAGACTGGTAGAAATGGAAGATACTGCCTTAGCAGCTAAAGCGATCAGAGAAAAGGGCTTGAAAGATGTTGGAGCCATAGCAAGTACACTTGCTGCTGAAGTTTATGACATGGAAATTATTGCTCCTGGAATAGAAACCAATAAGAAAAATCATACTCGTTTTTTAATTCTTGATAATGAAGAGTTTGTGCCCAAAAACGAGCCTGAAAAGGTATCTCTTTGTTTTGCAGTAGATCATACAGTAGGAAGTTTATACAAAGTATTGGCCGTATTAGCAGCATACAATATCAACTTGACAAAAATTCAATCCACTCCGATAGTTGGGCATCCATGGGAATATTTCTTCTTCATTGATTTTCTATCTGAGGGGATGGTTTCTTATTCGCAGGCAATAGAAGCCATAAGACCTTTGACACACAACCTGAAAGTTTTGGGTGCCTATAAGCAAGGTAAACATTATGAATATTAATACTGAAACGATTTGATCATATTAAGTAGTTGGACAAAAATCATGTAATTATGTGGATTAAACCAGCAAGCAGATTAGGTGATGTAAAAGAATACTATTTCTCAGTAAAACTTAGAGAAATAGCTCAAATGAATGCTGAAGGAAAAGAAGTACTTAATTTAGGTATTGGAAGTCCAGATCTACCTCCTTCACAGGTAGCTATAGATGAATTGGTTGCTCAGGCAAAACATAGAAAGAACCATGCCTACCAGAGCTATAAAGGAATTCCGGCCCTTCGTCAAGCTTTCGCTCAATGGTATGATCAATATTACGGTGTCAATTTGGATCCGGAAACCGAAATCCTCCCTTTGATTGGTTCCAAAGAGGGAATCATGCATCTT
>JBCBCD010000320.1:0-4328 GCA_038530915.1 Bacteroidota bacterium | reverse complement strand
TTCTATGAGTTTCTTAGAGCAAGGAGATCAGGTATTGGTTCCCAACCCTGGCTACCCTGCCTATCGGTCAGTAACAACCCTTACCGGTGCTTCTACCATAGAATATAAATTGGAGGAACATCTTAATTGGATGCCTGATTTGCAGGCTCTGGAAGATATGGATCTCTCAGGTGTAAAAATCATGTGGGTCAATTTTCCCAATATGCCTACAGGGGCAAGAGCAGAACATCTTTTCTTCGAACAGTTGATAGCATTTGCTCACAAGCACAATATTCTTATTTGCAACGATAATCCATACGCTTTCATCCTGAATGATGAGCCTATGAGTATCCTACAAATAGATGGCGCTAAAGAAGTAGCTGTAGAATTGAATTCTCTAAGTAAAGCCCACAATATGGCCGGTTGGCGTGTTGGAATGATGGCTGCTCAATCCAACATTATTGATACCGTGCTGAGATTTAAGAGCAATATGGATTCAGGTATGTTCAAACCACTGCAATTGGCAGCAGTAAAAGCATTGAATAATCCTCCTGAATGGTATCAATCCCTGAATAGAGTGTACCGAGAAAGAAGACAATATGTCTTTGAGTTGCTGGACTTATTAGGTTGCTCTTATGATACCGATCAAGTGGGTATGTTTGTTTGGGCAAAAATTCCATCCCATTTGACAGATGGTTATCAATTATCTGACCACGTTTTGTATGGAGCAAACGTTTTTGTTACACCGGGAAGCATTTTTGGTTCTCAGGGAGAAAAATACATCAGAATATCCTTATGCAGTGATGGTGTATTGTACCAGGAAGCAATTAGAAGAATAAAGGAAGCCAGAATTAGTAATCTTGTTGAAAGTACACATAAATAATTGAACCGAAATGATTGTTACAATAGTCGGTATCGGGCTTATAGGTGGCTCGCTAGCAATTAGTCTGAAAGAAAATGGATTTGCTACAAAAATTATAGGTGTAGATCAGAATAAGGACAACCTGGATAAAGCCATCAGAAGAAGGTTGATCAATGAAGATCATCTTTTAGAGGATGCTGTCGCTCAATCTGACTTAATAATCATTGCCACACCGGTAGATTCGCTTAAAAGTTTGATTCCGAAGATTCTTGATCTGGTAGATAAACAAGTGGTAATGGATGTTGGGTCTACTAAAAAAGAAGTGCTGGCATACATTAAAGATCACCCAAGTCGTGGACAATTTGTATCTACTCATCCTATGGCAGGGACGGAGTACTCCGGACCGGAAGCAGCCATTCCTAATTTATTTGATGATAAGTACACCGTCATTTGCGATGCCGAAGATAGTCATCCGGACGCTTTAAAAGTAGTCATGGATATGTACTCTTCTATCCCTATGAAATTGGTGTATATGGATGCACACTCACATGATGTACATACGGCATATATCTCACACATTTCACACATCAGTTCTTTTGCTTTGGCACTAACTGTACTCGCAAAAGAAGAAGATGAAAACAGGATTTTCAAACTAGCGAGCAGTGGTTTTGGTTCGACAGTTAGATTGGCTAAAAGCTCTCCGGATATGTGGATACCTATTTTTAGGCAAAATAGAGATAACTTACTCGATGTTCTGGATGAACACATCAATCAATTGGCATCATTCAGATCATTATTGATAAAACGCGATTTCGAAACTTTTTATAAACTCATTGAAGAATCTAATAAAATTCGTAAGATTATATCGTAATTATCATAGTCTTAGGAACAGTTACAAAACCTTTGTATCATGGAAATGACATTCAAACCAATCTTGGAAGAAGCTAAAAAAAGGCCAATTGTTATTGCCGGGCCTTGTAGTGCTGAGTCAGAAGAGCAAGTATTATCAACTGCTCACGCACTAGCTAAACAAGGCAATGTAGATTTATTCCGCTCTGGTATTTGGAAACCACGTACCCGCCCTAATTCTTTTGAAGGAGTAGGTGTGATCGGTCTTAAATGGTTGAAAAGAGTAAAAGAAGAAACAGGATTAAAAACAACTACTGAGGTAGCTAATCGCAATCACGTATTCGAAGCATTGAAACATGGTGTAGATGTATTGTGGTTGGGTGCTCGTACAACAGTTAATCCTTTCTCAGTTCAGGAAGTAGCTGATGCACTAGAGGGAGTAGATATTCCGGTAATTATTAAAAATCCTATTAATCCGGACTTAAAACTTTGGATAGGTGCTATTGAAAGAATCTACAAAGCAGGTATTACTAAAATAGCTGTTATACATAGAGGTTTTTCTCACCATGGTCAAACCAAATACCGCAATGTACCGCGTTGGGAAATTCCTATTGAATTGAAGCGTCAATTTCCTAACCTTCCTATCATCAATGATCACAGCCACATTTGTGGTCGTCGTGATACCTTACAAGCAGTTGCTCAAAAAGCATTAGATCTTAACTTCGATGGTTTGATGACAGAGGTTCATCCTGACCCTGACAATGCATGGAGTGATGCTAAGCAACAAATTACTCCTGATATTTACGGAAAAATGATCAGTGATTTAGTATTGCGTAAAGTTAGCACGGATGATCCTGAGTTTGTAAATCACCTGGAGCACTTGCGTCACGAAATTGATGAATTGGATGATGAGTTGATTTCTTTGTTGGCAAAAAGAATGGATATATCTGATCAAATTGGCCAGTATAAAAAAGAAAATAACATTGCTGTTTTACAAACGAATCGTTGGAGCGAAGTTCTTGAACGTTCTATCGCAAAAGGTAGCGTTAAAGGACTTTCTGAAGACTTCATGAACGTAATTTGGATGGCTATTCACCAAGAGTCGATCAATCATCAGGTACGTATTATGAATGCTAAGGAAGCGGACGCTTCCTAGTCGATAAGCTTAAAAGATTATGAGGTTATAAGGAGCATTCCTTATAACCTTATAACCTAGACTGCCGAAGGCAGACGAATAACCTTATAATCAAATTATAAAATATGGACTATCAAAACCTTCTTCTTTCTGAAGATTCAGGTATACTTACCATTACCATAAACCGTCCTAAAGCACTGAATGCCTTAAGTGCTCAAACACTAGGAGAACTCAAACATTTTTTCACAGTAGATGGGCCTCAAAGAAATGATTTAACAGGAGTAATCATTACAGGAGCAGGGGAAAAAGCTTTTGTTGCTGGTGCTGATATCAAAGAATTTCTTGACCTGGATGCTGAATCAGCAGGAAGGGCTTTGGCCCAAAGAGGTCAGGATATTTTCTTTGCCATCGAACGTTTTCACTTACCAGTGATTGCTGTAGTGAATGGATTTGCACTTGGGGGAGGTTGTGAGTTGGCAATGGCTTGTCATATGCGTGTGGCTACTACCAATGCACGTTTTGGCCAACCTGAAGTAAATCTTGGCATCATTCCAGGTTATGGTGGAACACAGCGATTAATCCAGTATATTGGGAAAGGTAAAGCCATTGAACTGACCCTAACAGGAGATATGATTGGTGCTCAGGAAGCCCATCAATTGGGTTTAGTGAATCACGTTATGGAACCTGAGGATGCCATGGGTAAAGCCATAGAGATCCTGCAAAAAATAGGCACAAAAGGACCGATTGCCATTCAAAAATCTATTGAAGCTATTAACGCTTATTTTCAGCATGACAAAGATGGTTTTGCTGAAGAAGTGCGGTTGTTTGGTGAAGCCACTTCTACTTCAGACTTTAAAGAAGGAGCTACAGCTTTTATTGAGAAACGCAAAGCGAATTTTAAGAAACAATAATTTTTTCACCATGGAGCTTCATGGAGTTCCATGGTGGATTAAACTTTGATACCCATTTCACGCATTAAAATAGTAGCATTAAAGCTTTTACTCACTCCACGCTTTAGTTTATAATCAAAATCCAGCTTGCCTTCATCAATTGCTACTTCAAAACACCAATTTTCTATAGCATCTGGATGTTCAGATTCCAGAATGCCTAGCTCCAGATCATGAGTTGCAACCAATCCAGCTCCACCAGCTTTAATCATTTGTAAAATCAGAGCTTTTCCTCCGGTATGACGATCCATAGAGTTGGTTCCTTTCAAGATTTCATCCAGTAAAAATAATATACCTGGTTTATCTGTCTCATGTTCTTCTACTGCTTCTATAATGGTTCTCAATCTTTTCAGTTCTGCAAAAAAGGAAGAGGTATTTTCATGTAGCGAATCTTGAGTACGCATGCTGGTATATACTTGTAGAATGGGTAGGCTCATTTTTTTGGCGCAAACCGGTAGCCCAGCCATTGCCTGAATAACATTTAAGCCAAGTGTTCTTAAAAAGGTAGATTTACCGCCCATATTTGATCCTGTAATGAGTTTCCAATGATTTGATT
>JBCBCD010000319.1:0-7415 GCA_038530915.1 Bacteroidota bacterium | reverse complement strand
ATTAACAAATTGGAAGAATTTCAAAGTTGGTGACTTTATTTCAGAATTTGAACAAAAAAAGATTCTTTCCCGAATTGTAGATCAAAACCCCAAAATTGATGTAGTGGAACTTGATACAATAATCAAACAATCTCTTAATGAAAAATCGATAAATGAAAAAATAGTTACAGTCTTGAAGTTGATTGAAGAAGGGGTAAGTAAGAAACTAAAGATTGCCGATCTTGCCAGAACTATTAATATGTCTGAAAAAACAACGGAAAGATGGGTTCGAAAACAATTTAATTTAACACCTAAAGAACTATTGCAAGTCATTCGTTTCGAAAAGGTTTCGAATCAGTTGAAATCCGAACCGAATAAAAGGCTTATCGATTCATTAGAATTTGGTTACTATGATCAATCCCATTTTATCAAAGAATGTAGAAAAATTACTGGTTATCCGCCTAAAGAATTTATTGCTAAAATGAAGCTACCGACAAATGATATTATCTTTGAATAACTCACTCTTTATACTTACTTTTTGTTTTTCATCCATCATTTTGTGAGGCAATGATGTAGCACACAATACGAGTGGAGGCAATATCTATCCTATAATCGAATGATAAACTATTAAATATATATGAAAGTACAGTTCACCTTATTGCTTTTTTTACTTGCAAACACCATTTGGACTCAAAACATACAAGAACGGATCAAAAATGTAGAAAATGGACTGACTTTTCCAATGACTGTAAGTTTTGAAAAAGAAATCATAAAGACCAATATAGATCAACGATTAAAGGAGAATAAAATATATGGAGCAAGTGTAGCAATAGTAAGTGATGGAAAAATTGAATGGTCAAAAGCCTATGGTGTAACCGAAGTTGGAAGCCTTGATCGAGTAACAACAGGAAGTTTATTCCAATGTGCTTCCATTGGCAAGGTAATTACTGCGCTTGCAGCTTTGAAACTAGTACAAGAAGGTAAAATTGATTTGGATGAGGATGTAAACAAAAAACTTCAACGCTGGAAAATCAGAGAGAATGAAAATACTGCTATCAAGAAAGTAACTCTTCGACATCTATTATCTCATTCAGCAGGACTAACTGATGATTACGGTTTTCTAGGTTATGATCCTAAAGATGAAATCCCAACTTTACTTCAGGTTCTGAATAATGATCCGCTTGCTAATTCCAAGAAAATATTAGACGTCAAAACCATACCTGGTAAGCTTGAAAGATACTCGGGAGGAGGTTATTTGATTATTCAATTGCTGATTGAAGATATAAGTGGTTACTCATACGCTGATTACATTCAGCAACATATTTTTGACCCTCTGGAAATGACTCGTTCAAATTACGATTATCAACCAGATAAGAACCTTGGAGCTGCCATTGCAGCTGGTCACCTTTTCAATGGGAAACCATTAAAAAACAAAAAGTATAATATTTATCCTGAGAGAGGTGCTGCAGGTCCTTGGACAACAGCTGAAGATCTGGCGAAATTAATTATCGGAATACAAAATGGCTTAAATGGTGAATCGAACGCAATACTTAGTCAGGATTTAACTCAAGAATTTCTTACCGTGCAGATAAACAATAAAGGTTTAGGTGTTAACCTAAAGGGAATTGAAAAACCAGTAGCTTTTTGGCATGCAGGGCAAAATTTAGGATATACAGCTTTGTTATACGGATTGACTGAAAAAGGAAATGGAGCAGTAGTTTTAGTGAACTCAGATGGAGGTGAACGCTTCATGCAAGAGTTTATTAGCAGTGTAGCCCATGAATATGACTGGCCCATCATGAAGGCTTATAAATCTCTTGAAATTCCACAAAAACAACAGACTGAATTAGTCGGTACCTATGTGAATGCTGATCAATCCGTAAAGTTTTTAATCGAGCAAAAGAAGAGTGCACTCTTTATGAAATCTCTCGGTTCAAAAAAGGGATACCAACTCTACAAAATTGGTAATAATCATTATACATTTAAAGATGCTCAAGACTATTATAAACTCTCTTTCAATTTTGAAGGCAATAATTCGAGACTTGAATATTCTGAAAGTGTAGGAAAAACTATCAAATTGAAAAATATTGAATGACTACTATGGTTGGCACCCTTTAAAATAAAGTTTACCAGGTATTTCATATCGTGAAAGCGACATTTGGAAAGATCTTGGGCTATAATTTCATACTTAACCTATGGTTGAGGTAAACAAATAGTTTCTCCTATCGTTTTTCAAAAGAAAAAACTATGCGGTTATCTCTTATTTTAATTCTTTGTCTTGCATATATCACTGTGGCTTGCCAGACAAAATCCAAGTCAATAGAGGAAAATCAATCTTACCCAATTCAAAAGACAGATGAAGAGTGGAAGAAGACTCTTTCTGAAGAGCAATTTTACATACTGCGTCAGCAGGGGACAGAACGTGCTTTTACCGGAGAATATTGGAATAATAAGAAAAAAGGAACCTATTACTCAGCGGCTACTGGTCAGCCCTTATTCAGATCAGAGCACAAGTTTAAGTCGGGTACTGGATGGCCTAGCTTTTACAAACCAATTGATAAAAATGCGGTCAAAGAGTTTGTTGATAAAAGTCACGGTATGATTCGTACTGAAGTAGTAGATAGTGGAAGTGGTTCTCATCTTGGACATGTATTTAACGATGGTCCGGCGCCAACAGGACTAAGGTATTGTATGAACTCTGCTTCTCTGATATTTGTGGCAGATGGTGAGGAACCACCTGCAATAGTACAAGAATGGAAAGATAAATTTGGTAAATAATTTTTCCGAAATAAGTGATTGGACAAAAACACTACTTATTTTTTGTCCAATTACTTATTTCCCTCACCAAATAAAAAATGTAAACGCACTTTTTACACTTCATTTACTTCAATTTACCAATCGAATGAAGGATTTCGCCAACACACCCAATAAATTGGCCCCAAAAATTAACTGAGAAAAAGATGGTAAAAAATTTTTTGAAATCAAACGGCACACTTCCAATTGGGTTGGATATTATTAGAGTTATTAGTGGCGGAATCATTTTTTCATTTGGATTAGAGATTTTTGATTCAGGTCAAATGGCTGGTTACATTGAATGGTTAACCAAAGTGGGAATGCCCCTTCCTGAAATTATGGCCTATGTTGGAAAGATTGCAGAACTGATTTGTGGATTTTGCCTTACAATTGGACTTTTTACAAAGCTAAGTGCTATACCACTGATGATTACGATGTTTGTTGTTAACTTTATCATGTTAGACGGTAATATCAGACAAGGATCATTTTACTTACTTCTTATTTTTGCCTTCTTCTTCTTCGTAGGAAGTGGTAAAATCAGCATTGATTTCTTAATCGATAAAAAGAAATCTACTGCTACGGCTCAATAATCCGTTGATTGATAATTTACATCGCTTGATAACACAAACAGCCAACTATTATCCATACGCTTACTGACTTATTTGCAAAGACTAATGCTATCCTATACTTTTACAAAAGTTTGATAAGTTCAGCTTACAAATGATAGTTGGCTGTTGTTAGTGACTACTGAGATTTTGTTAGGAGAAATAAAATTTAATGCTAAAAAAGATACTATTCGGAATACTAATTGTAAGTGTAATAGGAGGGGTTTTTGCTTTTCAAGCATATACAAAAATAATGTCTCCAAATGTTCCCAAAGAGTTAGAGAATAGTATCATTTATATTCCAACTAATTCCTCTTTTAGTGACGTAGTTGAAATCCTCTATGCGAATAATCAAATTATTGATACCATTTCATTTCGCAAAGTATCAGAAATGATGAACTACAAAAGGAATACCATCAGAGCGGGTAGATACAAAATCACACCTTCGTGGAGCAACCGTTCCTTGATCAGTCATCTTCGGTCAGGAATACAAGAACCAGTAAATTTAGTTTTAAATCATGCATGGCTATTAGAAGATGTTGCTGCTAAAGCATCTCAATTTATTGAAGCAGATTCATCTGATTTGATTCACCTCTTTCTTGACGAAAAATATATATCTGAATCAGGATTTACTTCCGAAACCCTCATGAGTCTATTCATTCCAAATACATATGAGTTTTTTTGGAACACCAATGAAAAAGCATTTTTCGAAAGAATGCTAAAAGAACACAAAAGATTTTGGAACACTAATAACCGACGATCAAAAGCTGAAAAATTAGGATTGACAACTAATGAGGTATACACCTTAGCATCAATCGTAGAAAGAGAAATTTCAAAAGATATTGAAAAAAAGCGAGTGGCAGGATTATATCTAAATCGAGTTAAGGTAGGTATGAAGTTAGATGCTGACCCAACAGCAAAATTTGCTACAAGAGATTTTAAAGCAACAAGGATACTTTACAAACATACTCGTTTTGATTCTCCCTACAACACTTATTTATACAAAGGACTTCCTCCTGGTCCTATAAGTATGGCATCTATTAAGAGTATTGATGCTGTTTTAGATTCGGAGGAACATAATTTTTATTATATGTGTGTAGATCCAAACAATCCAGGATACCATGCCTTTGCAGAAACACTCACAGAACACAATAAAAATGCAAGAAGGTATCATCGCTGGTTAGATAGTATAGAGAAGAAAAAGTAGCCACTTAAATAATAAAGGCTGAATCATGAAGAACCTCAAGATTATATTTTTAATTCTAATTGCTGTATTTTTAAGTTGTGAAAAACAGAAAAATAACAGTGAGTATCTCAGTTATAGTCTTGTTGGAATTGTAAATAATTGGCCGGATGGTACAAACTTATATTTGCTCGATCTTCTATCAACTGAAATAGTTGATTCTTCTATAGTTGAAAATAGTTCTTTTGCATTTAATGGATATCTCCATGAAAGTCCCCAGAAAATGGCATTGCATAAAAAGGATTTTTCAGAAAGCAAGATAATTTGGATCGAAAATGGAGATATGGTTCTTGATGCTGCAAAAACAAGCTTACGGGGAGGAAAGATGAAGGGATCAAGGACACAGTTTGAAGCTGAAATCTTATTTTCCCAATTAGATAGCCTTGAAGATTATGAAGCAGAGATTGAAGCCTCTATGGATTTTATTGCTAAATTCCCAAATAGCAGAGTAAGTGCAGAAATATTATCTGGATATTCACAAAATATTGGAAAAGCAAAAGTAAGTAAGCTATTTAATCAGCTTTCAGAGGCCAATAAGCAATCTATTTACGGACAAAGAATAGTTCAGTATCTTAGGTTGAACAAAAGCCATCTAGTAGGAGATAAATATTCTGATTTTGAAATGAATAGCGCTAATGATAATGCAATCAAGTTCTCTGAATCAATGGGGCAAATTACTTTGTTAGAATTCTGGGCTTCTTGGTGTGGGCCATGTAGACGTGAAAATCCTGAGCTAGTTAAAATCTATAAGAAATATGAAGAAAAAGGATTTCAGGTTTTCTCAGTTTCACTTGATTTTTCAAAGGAAGATTGGCTGCAAGCCATTAATGAAGATGGTCTTACCTGGAAGCATGTCAGTGATCTCAAAGGACGTAATAGCACTGCTGGAATTATTTATGGCGTAAATAAAATTCCAGATAACTTCTTAATTGATGCAGATGGAAAGATTGCAGGGAGAGGACTCTGGGGAAAAGAATTGATTAATGCCATCGATGATTTATTGGCGAATGAAATCAAATAAGAATAATGGAATTATATCAACAGTGCACACAAGCTTTTAAACTAGTGTTTTAACTAAACACTTAATTACCACCCACAATGAGATTAACTAAAATCAACACATCTATCTATTCACTATTCAAATTGAGTAGCTTATTATCAATTGTATCATTGATTGCTTGTAATTCGATCGACCAAAAAACAGCAGATGATTCAAACATAAAATTGATCGAAGAAGCAGCTTTTAACAGTCAACTAATCAATGCCAATCACTTTGCTTTTCCCGATGGAAAACTAAAATGCCTGGTAATGAGCTTTGATGATGGTCCTGAACACGATCGGGTATTATTAAAAAAGCTGAATGAAGCAGGTATAGTGGGTACCTTTCATTTCAATTCAGGAAGGTTGGGTGAAAGAGCTGAATGGTTAAGCTCAGAATTAGATTATGATGTGTATTTTGTGACAGAAGATGAAGTGAGTACCATTTATAATGGACATGAAGTTTCTGGTCATACTGTTAACCATCTTGGTTTAAATGACCAAAGCGATTCTATAGTTACTTTTGAAGTGGCTTCAGATCTGGCAAAACTCAATGACTTAATACGCAATACGAAGCATCAGCCTGTTCAAGGCTTAGCTTACCCTTTTGGCGCTTACGACAGTCAAACTTTGAAAACCTTAGAAAAATTAGGTATTAAATATGCCCGAACGACTGCATCTACTCAAAATTTTGAACTTCCGGCATCCAATTTTTTAAGCTTTCATCCTACTTGTCATATTTTGGATGCACCTACCTATTGTTCTCATTTTATCAATAATGAAGCTTCTGAAATGCAACTGTTAAACATTTGGGGGCACAGCTACGAATTTCATGACAATTGGGAATTGGCTGATTCCATTTGCAATCTTTTGGGTAAAAAAGAAGATATATGGTATGCACAAACCATTGAATTGGTCGATTATCTAACTGCTATAAAAGACTTATCGTATTCAAATGGTTCCGTTTTAAATCCATCAAAAAGTACGACAGTTTGGATAAAAAATGAAGCAGGAAATATAGTCGAATTACTTCCTGGTCAAAGCATGCCGATTCATTTTCAAACATCCTATGCTGAAGTTAATGAATTGGCTCACCTTTATCCACCAAAATCAACCATTATCCGCTATCACGGCGAATGGACTCAGAATCATTATAAAGAGCGAATTGCTGAATTTAAAAATGCGCCTTTGAATGTTGGTGACATTGTATTTGTAGGCAACAGCATCACCGAACAAGGTGGCAATTGGGGCGAAAAATTGAATATGGAAAATGTGCGCAACAGAGGCATTAGCGGAGATATGACAGAAGGTGTAATAAAGCGAATAGATGAAATAACTCACTACCAGCCGAAAGCTGTTTTTTTATTAATAGGCATCAACGACTTATTCAATTTTCATTATCAAAAACAGGTGCCATCTCCTGAATATGTCGCAAATAACATCATCAAGATCATTAAAATTATACAGGAGCAATCTCCGGTAACAAAAATCTATCTACAAACCATCTTACCGACTTCCGAGGATTATATGATAGAAAACATAAATACAGTAAACTCCATACTTAAAAAACAAGAAAAGGCTTCAACTTATCAATTGATTAATCTATTTGAAAAGTTTGTTGGCGATGATGGATTAATGAGGCCTGAATTCACTTCAGATGGTACTCATTTGAATGAAATGGGGTATCAACTTTGGTCGGAAACTATAAAAGCTGTATATGTACCCTAATACTACTTTGTCCAAACACTTCAAAATAA
>JBCBCD010000318.1:2404-7417 GCA_038530915.1 Bacteroidota bacterium | reverse complement strand
AGATTTTCCGCAGGAAATTCAATTAGACAGTCCGTAGGACGATTCGACCTTAGACTAATGGAACTTATTTCTGAATTCGGGATAACTCATGTTTAGACTATTGACAAGATAATTTATTCTAGAAATGAACTTATTTGATTCCAGTAATTTGAAAAGAAGCAAAATTACCGATTCCCTTGCCTTTTGAAGCCAATAGACTTTTTATTAAAGACAAAATCACTTTTATCCAGTTTCAAGAAGGAAACATCATCTAATACCAATAAGTCTAATTCTTGCTCTGCCCTTTGTTCTAAGGTGAGCTTAGCAATTCTTAGGTTTTGCTTTTTAACCACTTCTGTGATGATATTTCTTACAGCGCGAGCATTGCCAAAATATTTATCACGATAATCGTAAATGAAACTTAAATATGCCTTCAAGTGATTGCTTGCTTCTTCTGTTGCTCTGATCTTTCTTTCCTCTAACATTAAATTCGAAATCTTGAACAACTCCTCTGGTTCATAATCATCAAACTTCAAGATTTTATCAAAGCGAGAGTTAAGACCTGGATTTGCTTTTAAGAAGGATTCCATATTGTCAGGATAGCCTGCTACAAATACAAAGAACTCTCCTCTCCTATCTTCCATGCGTTTTAATAGTGTCTGAATGGCTTCGTCACCAAAATCACCATGTGCTCCACCAGAACTTCTGGTTAAAGCATAAGCTTCGTCAATGAATAAGACTCCACCTATGGCTTCTTCTATCTTCTCATTGGTTTTAATTGCTGTTTGTCCCACAAAGCCGGCCACCATACCCTGGCGATCAGTTTCCACCATATGTCCTCTTTCCAGAACACCCAGCGCTTTATATATTTTTGTCAATATACGTGCAACCGTCGTTTTACCTGTTCCAGGATTACCTACAAGAACCGTATGTAGGAAGAAACTATTCAACACATCTTTGCCCATTTCGCGGTAAAACTTAACCAAGCGAACCATTTCATTGATTTGGACTTTAATTTTGTCCATTCCAATCAGGTGATTCAGTTCTTCTAGGGAAGAAACTAAGAGTGCTTCATCAACAGGAATATTTGGTAAACCTTTGCGTGATTTGATATTGATTCTATTGACATCTTCTAGTTCGATTACGGCTAATCGAGACTTCTCCAGCATCCGTGGGTTATCTTCTCCCATTACTCTCAAGCCCAACTGTATTTTTGCCTTTTCAATCAGATCAAATACAAATCTGGCATTTCCAAAAGAGCGATCTCTCGTACGATAAGCATGTACGATTATTTCATCAATTCTAATTTTAGAGGCCGAGGTCAATTCCACTCCTTTCTGCTCACAGGCGTAGGAGGCAATTTGAGAAAGTTCTTGCGGCAAATAATCAGGAAATTCAAAATAAAGCTTGAACCTGGACTTCAAGCCCGGATTGGAATCCAGAAAGTGCTTCATCTCTTTCGGATATCCGGCAACTATCACTACCAAGTCTCCCTGTCCGTTAGACATTTCTTTTACTAAGATTTCAATTACTTCTCGGCCAAAATCTTTACTATCATCATTGGAGCGAGCCAAAGAGTAAGCTTCATCTATGAATAAAACACCACCTCTTGCTTTTTCAATTGCTTCTTTGACTTTGGGTGCTGTTTGTCCAATATACTCACCCACAAGATCTACGCGATCCACTTCATGTACATGTCCTTTAGACAATAAGCCCATTTTTTTATAGAGCTTACCCATCATACCGGCAACGGTTGTTTTACCAGTTCCGGGATTGCCTATAAATACAGAATGTACATCAATGTCATCCTTTTCATCAAACCCTTTTTCTCTCCTCAACTGAAGAAACTGTATGTATTGGGCATGTTCTCTAACCTGCTTTTTTATATCTTGTAAACCAATGAGTTCATCCAACTTCAACATAACATCCTCAAAAGAATGCTCGACATCTTCACTTGGACTTAAAATCACAGGATGTTGGCGATCTGGCAAGATTACTCCAGGAATGCCTTCTTCAAATTCATCCATCACTTCAAAGGGAACAACTGCCACCAAGTGATCCATAAAGACAATTTCTGCCGTATATCGATCTTCTCGCCAAGAGCCTTTTACATTAGATCCCCAACCTGCCGTTATTTTGATGACTTCTTCCCTCTTTTCTATGCGTTGAAGTCTCACCACCTGACCTTTCAATTCTCTGGCATCATTGTAAAACTTGATGAATAACTCACAATACCAGGATTTATTGGGCAGCAGGTTTTTGAGAATGATTTCTACATAAATGTATCGAGTCTCTTCATTGCTGAATGACTTGTAATAAATGCGTTCTTCCTCGATGACATCATCATAAGGACCTTCGTACAACCTGAGAGATTGTACATCCGTATATACATTTTCTCCTGGGAAGGTTTCTACGCCTGATTCTTCGATGTAAAAGTACTTAGTAGCTACTTTTTCACCTTCAATCCAGGCTTCCCAGTAGTAGGTTCCTTTTTTCCAAAAGGCCCCTTCATTCTTATTGCCCCAACCTTCTCGAATGTAAACGATATTATCGTACTTGCTGACTTTCTTTTTAAGTGGTAAAGAACAGATTTCTTTCCTGCCTTTTTTTAAGGAGAAACACTTAAGTTCGACGTCAATTTCCCAGTCTTCGTAGTCAAAGCGCTTGTTATAAAAAGAAAGTTCTGCGTAGATATAGGTGGTCTCGTAACGATCAAAAACTTGACGATACTTCTTTTTGTTATCAGCCAACCATTCAGTAGAGCCATAAACTTTAAGCTCTCTGAACTTATACTTCTTAGTGTTTGGTATGAGGTACCCTTCTGCCATGCGGTTTAATAATTTCTATATTGATCGCTACCTTAATTAGCTTTGTATCGGAATACGCTGTGTAATAAACTATTGTTCCACGGTATTAATACGAAAGGCTTAAAATTAGTTTCATCACATGATGTGATGCAGTAGAAAGTAAAATAACAACTTTAAAATAAAAAATAGATATTTTTTTCAGTAGTTCTTTTACAAGCTCCAATATGATGTTTTTTTAGTAGACTTGAAACAGGAAGGATTTTATTTTTTCCACATATTAACAATTTTTGAAAAGAACTAAAAAAAGGTGCTCCACCCATTGGGCGAAGCACCTTTTATTTCAACAGTTTAAACTGTTTATTACTTCACAATTGTCAACTGCTTGGTCACAATACCTTTGCTTGAAATCAAGCTGATATAATATTGTCCAGCTGGTAAATCAACGGTATTTACATCTTCCGTATGAATACCAGAAGCTCTGTTACCCAATTGAGTCATTCTTACTAGTTTACCATCTGTAGTAAAGATACCCAAGTTCATTTGTACAGATTCTTTCAACTCATAGGTCAATCGAGTTTGTACATTAGCAGGGTTTGGAGCCAATGTTACTTCCTCCAATAATCCTTCCAATTCATTAGTAGAGGTTACAACTTCCAATGGGAAAGTAGTTCCGTCAGCCAATGCTACCCAAACTGCAAATGATGGGTCACCACCAGTAAACAAACCTGAAGCAAATACTGTAGCTGCTCCACCTTCCAAAGGAGTTACATTAGCAATGTAAGAAGCTACAATGTTATCATTATCACCAGTAGGTGTAATGTCTAGTGTGTACTGAGCACCAGGTACATTTTCATAGCCAGAAAACTCACCATAAGCTACATTACCAAATACAATACTTCCAACAGTCAATACATCTACTGCCGGTGCATCAGGAGAACCGTGGTACAACAATAAATCAACACCACCATCTGCTGCTGCTACTCTACCCATATCAAATGCATCTAAATCAAATGGTGTTGTATCATCACCAAGGATACCTGTTGCAAATACAATATTATTGGTGTTTGCTGCAAAAGTTACAGGGAAAGTAGCAATAGCACTAGCTGATGTAGTAGACGTGTCTGCAGCTACTCCAATTGGAATTTCTACACCTGCCGGTACAATTCTAAACTCTGTAGCTGTACGGAATGCAAAATCATCTTCAAACAAGTCTGCTCCGGCATAAATATCTACCGTTGGAGCTACTGCATTGTGGATTACTTGTAAAGTAGCTACTGATGCTGACATCAATGGAATCACATTTCCATCTGCATCTACTGCCAAAGCGGCAAAGGCCGGTTCACCAATTAAGAAGCCACTTGCCAATACTGTTAAAGATTGGCCACCAAAATCATCTAACGGTGCTTCGAAAGTAGCCAAAATCGTTCCTGTGCCAGCCAATAAGATATCCAAATAGTAAGTATCTGGAGCTACTGATGCATAGCCTGAGTAATTGCCATATCCTAAGTCACTTACTAGATTCCCCACTAATTTCGCATTTACATCTACATTAGGTGCTTGTGGTGAGCCGTGGAAGACCGTAAATTCTACATTTCCTGCCTCAACCGCCTCGCTTCTTGCCATGTCTTCTACAAACAATCCAAATGGAAAGTCATCGCTACCCAAGGCTCCTCCTGCTACTACCACATATTCTAAACCATTGGTAAAGTTTACTGTCTCTGTAAAAATCGCTGAAGCTGCACTGGTTGAGGTGTCTGCTGCTATCGCTATCTCTATATCTACACCTGCTGGCAACAATTGGAAAGGTTCTGCAGTACGGAATTCAAAATTATCGATCAATAAATCACCATTCGCATATACATCTACTGTAGGTGCAATTGCATTGTGAATCAACTGTACATTGGCTACTGATGCTGGCATTAGTGGTATTACATTTCCTGCTGCATCTACTGCCAAAGCGGCAAATGCCGGCTCACCTATCAAAAATCCACTTGCCAGTATTGTCAAGGATTGTCCTCCAAAGTCATCTAGTGGAGCTTCTAATGTGGTTAATATCGTTCCTGTTCCTGCTAATTCTACATCCAAAAAGTACGTCGCTGGTGCTACCGATGCATAATCAGAGAAATTGCCATATCCCAAATCACTTACCAATCTTCCTACTGTTCGCGCATCTACATCTACATTAGGTGCTTGTGGTGAGCCGTGGAAGACCGTAAATTCTACATTT
>JBCBCD010000318.1:0-2304 GCA_038530915.1 Bacteroidota bacterium | reverse complement strand
CTACAAACAATCCAAATGGAAAGTCATCGCTACCCAAGGCTCCTCCTGCTACTACTACATATTCTTGACCATCTACAAATTGAACTGTCGTTGTAAAGATAGCACTTGCTGCACTTGTAGAAGTATCTGCTGCAATCGCAATTTCAATATCTACTCCTGCCGGCAACATCTGGAAAGGCTCTGCCGTACGGAATTCAAAGTTATCTACCAATAATTCTCCATTGGCGTATACATCTACAGTAGGTGCAATTGCATTGTGGATCAACTGTACATTGGCAAGAGGTGTATTCATAATCGGCAAAACGGTACCATCAGCCAATACGGCATTCAAACTAAATGGGTTTTCATCATTACCTAATTCACCAAATGCTATTACAGTAGCTGCTCCACCTGCCAATCCGCTCAAATCTGCATCAAAAGAAGCTACTACATCCTCTGTACCTGTTGGTTTTACTTGTAAAGTATATGTTGCTGGAGGAACTGCTCCATACGCTGAGAAATCAGTGTAAGACAAGTTTTCAAATAAGTTGCCCACCCCTACTGCTGCAACATCTACTGCAGGAGAAGTTGCTGAACCATGAAATACATTCACTTCTACTGTGGCAGGATCATCAGCGGCAGTTTTTGCTATATCGTTGATTACCAAACCGAATGGATTAGAATCTGATCCAATCTCACCATTTGCTATAACTGTGTATGCTCTATCTGCTTCTAATACCAATTCAAAAGTTTCAATGGCCTCTTCAGCAGAAGTACTTGTTGCAGGAGCTACCGCTATGGTATTCGTTTGTACGGCTGCTACATTCACAAATTGAGTAGCATCCTGATATTGAAAATCATCCAATAAAATCTCTCCATTCAAATAGATGTCTACCGGTGTATCTGCTACATTGTGGTAAATTTGTACCTGTGCACTATCTAAAAATATTTGTTCTAGTGGGAAAGTATTACCTGCTGCATCAGCAACCCATAGGCCAAAGTCAGGTGCATCACCTGTCAAAAAGCCAGATGCAAAAACGGTCAAAGCACTACCTGCCAAGCCACTCACATCTGCTCTGTAAGAAGCTACTGTAGTTTGGTTGTCATCAGCTGGTGTTACTGATAAATCATAACTACTAGGTAACACTGCTGCATAATCATCACTGAACTCACCGTAAGCTATATCATCCACTAAACTAAAACTTGCCGCAGGTAAAAATACATCTACTACCGGAGCATCCGTCGAGCCGTGGTAAGCCAACAACTCTACCGTAGATTCACTGCTTGAGGATGTGCGAGCCTGGTCAAAAATGGCTAACGTAAATGGTGTCGTTTCATTTCCAACGATACCTGTAGCTACCACTACATAAGTGCCTGCACTATCTAAAGTAATCGGGAAAGTTTCTATCGCATCTGCTGAAGAAGTACTATTGTCTAGTGCTACACCTATATTAATTTCTACACCAGAAGGCAAATTTCTGAAAGCTGTTGCATCACGAAATTCAAAGTTATCTACTAGTAAGTCATCACCAGCATAAATATCTACTGTAGGCATTGGTGAGTTGTGTATAATTTGTACACTTGCACTGTCTGTTGCAGAATTAGCCAAACCAGGTGTGATTGGCGCTAAGATGAAGTCTGAAGCGTTATCTCCTGTGTCATTTCCATTAGGAATACGAGCTAATCCTATACCCACATCATCATTATTGTCACCCGGATCAACTGGATTGCCTTTAGCAAAGAGGCTTGTTGTGATTCCTTCATAAGAAACATAATCAATGATGCCTCCAGTAACTCCTCCTAAATTTAATCCTATGCCATCAGGACCATTTTGGAGTCCAGTAGAAACTGTCAAATCACAGTACGGGCTACTGTTATTACCAAAACAAATCACAAAATACTCGCCTGGGTTCAAATCAACATCTGGTAAAGAAATATCTATATAGTCTGTCATCGTATTTCCATTAGTTGCAAAGAAAATGTAATTTGACAGATTAATAGGATCACTACTTACGTTTAATATTTCAACAAACTCAGTAGTATCTGTTCCTGGTTGATCGTAATCGATCTCATTGATAACTAAAGTTGTCGATACAGGAACAACCGTCTGAGCAAAAGTGGCTACAGAAAAACACATAGCCAGTAGGATAAGGTAAAGTCGATTCATAGATGACCTAGTTTTTGGATAAAAAAATGGTTAGAAAATCATTGGAATAACGCTTTGAAGCGATAGATGTTTTCTTTTTGTTAAATATTCACATGAAAACCTTAAACAAAACGAAGATTTGGCAAGTATTTATCATTATTCATCTTTTATGAAAGATG
>JBCBCD010000317.1:0-7421 GCA_038530915.1 Bacteroidota bacterium | reverse complement strand
AGAAAACTTTGAATGCATTCCAAAGTTTTCTCTTCCTATTATGTAACCAGACTTTTACGTAAACCTGTACAATGGGGTAAACCCATTACCATTTCCATCGAACCTACTACTGCGTGTAACTTAAAGTGTCCGGAATGTCCAAGTGGTTTAAGATCTTTTACACGAGCAACAGGTAATTTAAAAACAAATCTATTTGAGAAAATCATACAAGAGGTTTACAAGGATTTGTATTGTATCATTTTTTACTTCCAGGGCGAACCCTATATCAATCCTTCTTTTCTGAAAATGGTTGCTCATGCTCATCAGAAAGGCTTATACACTATAACCTCTACCAATGGCCATTTTTTGAATGATGATAACGCCAGAAAAACAATAGAGTCAGGACTTGACAGACTCATCATTTCTATAGATGGTACTACGCAGGAAGTATATGAATCTTATCGAAAAGAAGGAAAACTAGATAACGTAATCCAAGGAGCAAGAAACATCGTGAAATGGAAAAAGAAGCTCAACTCTAATAAACCTCATACCATCTTCCAGTTTTTGGTGGTTAGGCCCAATGAACATCAGGTAGAAGAGGTTTTTGATTTAGCAAAAGAAATTGGCATTGACGAAGTAAGGCTTAAAACAGCTCAATTGTATGATTATGAATTTGGGAACTTACTTATGCCGCTCAATTCCAAGTATTCTAGGTATAAGCAAAAAGCAGATGGTACTTATGCCATAAAAAATCAATTATTAAATCATTGCTGGAAGTTGTGGCATGCTTGTGTGATTACCTGGGATGGGATGGTGGTTCCTTGTTGTTTTGATAAGGATGCTAAATACAGAATGGGCAATTTACAGGAAGAATCTTTTGACGAAATCTGGAAAAATACTCGTTATAACACTTTTAGAACATCTTTGTTAAAAGGAAGAAAGAAAATAGATATTTGTACGAATTGTACAGAAGGTTGTAGTATTTGGGTGTGAAAAGTGGTATGGAATCAATGAAAATGTACTTTTTGAACAGACATATATGAGTTTTCAATTTCCTAACAATGTATAGTGGGAATTTTCATTTTATTAACACCTTGCTGGCACCATATATTATTTTGCAAATGACTTTTGTTACGTTTTTAAGTATTAATTTCTGAGAAATCTTTTTAAAAACTTGATTATTGTCATAAAAAGCTCCAACTTTGTATTCCGGTCATTTTATATAAGGTTGTAAAGCAAGAATTTTCTTACATGTTGTGAGAACCTACCATAATTGCGAGTCTTCTATATTTCTATTATAGTTGATTCGTATTCAATTGATCCTTAAAAGGATAAACCTTATCGTACCGAAGTTCAATAAAAACATACATTAGCTTGCGAATTAAGTGCCTGAAATAATCAGGATTTGACCAAATACCATTAAAAATTTATGCCCATGCAGATGATGCTCATGGAACTATCATTCTGCGCATTGTTTTGTAAATATTGAAAGAGAAGCTATTTAAATACACATGTTGAAAAAATTGCCTTAGTGATGATACATAAAATAATTATTTCTGGAGACTTCGAGTTCAGTTCTCCTCGAAGTTTCAAAAAAGTGACAGAAATGTACCAACATCGGTGCGAGAACTATTACAAGTCAGATGTGCTGCTTGTACTGGATGAGTTTTTGGATCAGGAAAACTTAGTTTTAAAAGTTCCTCGTTTGATAACTAAAGGAAATGATAAAAGCTGGAGAAACACTGTCAGTTTGATCCAATTCGTTGCTCAATATGCTATATCAGGTAGCATGAGCTTGTGGATGGTTGAAACTGGTAAGGTTTTGAAGCAGGAGCACATAGAGCCTAAAAGTGATAAGGTGGCTATACAGTCTTTCTTAAAAGGTAGAGAGCTTACAGAAGAAAGAGGTAAAGAGACTGAAGCTATGGAATCTCTTACTAAAGCGATTCAAAAATTTGAGCGTCACTCTAGAGCTTATGAGAAAAGAGGTTATGTAAACTACATCCTTAACAATTTCGATGATGCAATTTACGATTACACTCGTTCTTTAGAGATCAATCCTAATCATGCGCAAGCATATTATGGGAGAGCATTGGTTCATATAGTTAGAGAAGAATATGATAATGCGATTGTCGATCTTGAAATGGCTTCAAAAAGATCTATTCCTCTTCAACCGATTTACTGGGCTGCAAGACGTATGAAGTCTGAATGTCATTTGGCAATAGAAGACTTTTCTGGTGCTGCAAGAGAATTGAAGTTTTTTACAGACAAAGTATTCGACAAGGAAAATCCTAACTATAAGTGGCGCAAAAAGGCTTACTTAGATTATGGTAAGGCATTGCTTTCACTTAAAGAGTTTGATAAAGCATTGGATTGCTTCAAATGTGGCTTGGATATAGAAAAGATCAGAGAAAAAGATGATCAGTTTAATGCGGATATTGTTTTTTATAGAGGCATGACGTTGAAAGAAGCTGGTAAAGATGGTTTCCAAAAGGACATCCGTGAAGCTGCCAGTATGGGTTCTAAAAAAGCAGAAGAAGTATTAGAAACGATTTCTTGATCATAATCATGGACAGCATTAATTTCTAATTAATTCCTGTTATGATTTCACTAAGGCCGCAAGGAATCTAATATACTAGCGTTAAAAGAGAACAATCTCGACACTTGAGGTTGTTCTCTTTTTGATTAAAGCTCAAATAGCATCATGCAAGTTTTCTTTAGATCTATATTATTACTTTTTCTTACAGCAGCCATTGCTTTTCCTGCTATTGCTCAAGAAGTTGTAACCTTAAAAACTGCTTCCTCAAAAACGATTAAACTTTATAACAAGGCAAAGTCTTCAGTGTCAGCTGCTGACTATGATAAGGCAATGGATAACCTTGATAAAATATTAGAAAAAGAACCCACCTTTATTGATGGCATTCTACTAAAAGCAAGAATTCTATACGATCTTGACCAATTGAAAGAAGCAGAATCCGCTTTTGAAAAATCAATAGGACTGGATGCTCACTATGATATTTTGGCTTACTATCAACTGGGTGTGACGGAGTGGAAACTACAGGATTATGCAGGCGTCATTGAGCACTTGGAGGCTTTTTTGGATGCTGAAAAAAGAAGAGACAATCTAAGGAAAAGAGCTCAAACCTACATTAGAAATGCTAAATACGCCCTAGAAGCCATCCAATCACCAGTAGATTATAAACCTCAATCTCTTGGAGATTTAATCAACACCAGGAATCAGGAAATATGGCCACAATTGATGGCCGATGGCAAAACCTTGGTTTACTCTGTTAATAATGGTCAAGAGGATTTGTACTACAGTAGATTGATTAATGGCGTATGGCAACAAGGAGAGCCGTTTGTGGGGATCAATACCCGATTGAATGAAGCTGCACAAACCATGGCAGCTGATGGTAAAACCCTCGTTTTTTCTGCTTGTTTGCGTCGAGATGGTAAAGGAAGTTGCGACTTATACATTTCAGAGTTTTCTAATGGTCGATGGTCTACACCCAAAAATATTGGTACGCCCATCAATACCTCTGCTTGGGAATCTCAACCTGCACTTTCAGCCGATGGCAAAACGCTTTATTTTACCAGCAACAGGAAAGGTGGTTTGGGTGGATATGATATTTGGGTAAGCAGAAGATTAAATGCCAGCCAATGGTCACAACCTGAAAACCTTGGTGATCTTATCAATACTTCCTCGGATGATGAGGCACCTTTCCTTCATCCGGATGGTTCTACACTCTTCTTCATGTCTAAAGGACATCCCGGTATGGGAGGTTTTGATTTGTTTTTCTCAAAAAGGAAGGGACAAACATGGAGTGAGCCTACCAACTTGGGTTATCCCATCAATACTTCTGCTAATGAAGCCGCGATAAGTGTGAGTTTGGATGGAAAGTCCGCATTTTTCGCCAGTGATAAATACAACGAACGCGACGACCTGGATTTGTACACTTTCGAATTGCCAGTGGCCATCAGACCTAAGCCCGTCACTTATGTGGAGGGCTTCATAAGTGAAGCTGTAAGTGGTAGAAAACTCATAGCAGAAGCTGAAATTATTGATGTCAACACCAATGAAGTCATTTATTCAGTCACCAGTAAGCCTGAGGATGGTAGTTTCTTCATTTGTTTGCCGGCTGGTAAGAATTATGCTTTCTCTGTAGAGAAAAAAGGCTATGCGTTTTACTCCGATCACTTCGCTTTAGCAGACAGTTTTAATTTCACTCAACCTTATCAATTGAATATAGACTTGATGCCAATCACTGAAATGGCAAAGAGTGATAAGGACACCATAGAAAGTGAACCCATCGTCCTCAAAAATGTATTTTTTGAAACTGGAAAAGCGACTTTGTTGGAATCCTCAAAATCAGAACTGGATCGCTTGCTGAATTTATTGAATGAAAATCCCAAGATGGTCATCCAAATCAATGGCCATACCGATGATGTGGGGCAGGAAGACGATAATCAGCAGTTGTCAGAAAAAAGAGCATTGGCCGTGTATGAATATCTAATTGAAAAAGGAATAGTTGAAGCAAGATTATCCTACAAAGGCTTCGGAGAACTCAAGCCCATCGATACCAATGAAACCGAGGAAGGTAGACAGAATAATAGACGGACGGAGTTTGTTATACTTTCGAATGAGTAATTTAAGCTTTACTTTCTCTTAGAACGCATGGCTTTTATCTTTTTAATATCAGGGTTTTCTAAAAATTGCTGGTATTCTACTGATTCACAAGCATAAATTGATACTTTCCCATCTTCATTAGAATGAACGCCCCAGCCATATTTTTTGGTCAAGGGTGAAGCCCTAAAACAAGCTTGACCCTTTGAAAAGTATTTTTCTCTTTCTGATTCTAATTCTGCTTCAGTTAAATCCTTTCTGATAGCATATACTTTAAAGAATATATCATCGGAAGTGTAGACGTATGGGTGTGCCTTTATTAGATTGTATTGGTAGTTGGCTATTGTCATTTTTCCACGTCTGATTAAAGGTTCGGTTCCAGTCTCAGTTGGGCAGTCTTCTGCTACCTCAATAAAAGTGTTGTAATAATTTGTTGTATGTAAGTGGTTGGACAAAAATAACTATTACTTTATGATGTCATCTTTTTGAGCTGCTCTTCGTTAAATTCTCAGCTGATGTGAATCACCTTGCGAATTTGCCTCGATCAGCTCCAAAAATTTGATCGATCAAAAAACCTATTTATTTTTGGCCAACTACTTATCTTTGACATATACTTTAATTTAAATTCGTTCCCTCTTTTCCTTGCTAATTCAGCACGGTCGTTGGCTCAGCTTTGCAGCTTGATTTTGTTTTGGCAGTATTTACAATTTACGATTAGCTTCATGTTTTCAGAGGGTTTATTATTTGATACTGGAATTGAAATGATTTAACTACTTCATTGCAGTCCCATTAGGGACAAAATACTTGTAAAACGAAAGTGTGAAGTGAGATTTAGCGTGCTGTCAAGTACGCCATATTCGACATAGTGTACCTATTGGCACGCAATTGTAACAGACTCGTTTGCGGGTTAACGATATTTCGTCCCTAAAGGAACTTTGGGACCTTATCTTTTGAACAATAAATATATGCCCAATACCAAACACAAAATACCAACGATCACATTTGAAACTCCTTGAACGTATATGCATCCTTGGTCAAAACAAACCAATGTTTTTTGACCGGATTTAGCATCTGTCATTGAAATTCCAGATACTATTCCAACGATTCCAAGGACAACTACTATCCATCCTAATTTAAAATTTCTAATTGCTTTGAGCATTTCTTTAAAAAATAATTATTTGCTAAACCTGATGATAAATTCTACTTAATAAAACTTTGGCTTCAATCATGCTTATTCCGTTTATAACCATTCTGTTTATTTCGTGATTTTCATCTAGCATCTTAACTACTGGAAATCTTGAAATGGTTTCATGATAATATTTCACATCTTTATCTAAAGAGTTATCAATAGGAATCTCTGAAAATAACCTTCCAATTCCTTCTGTATACCAAATTGTACTGTTTCAGAAAACTGATGCCTACCGTTACATATACTACAATGAAACTTATTCATAAGAATTCTGAAAATTTTCAATGTTATGAACTAAGGTTAATTGGGACTAATCAAACCTTACTATATCAACCCCCTCGACTTCAACTCCAAATATTTATTCACTGTATTGACTGAAAGATCATTTGGACTGGTTAGCACCGCTTGTATACCGTATTGCTGCAACTTATTTACCATCTGTGTTTTTTCATTCAAAAACTGCTTTGCAACGGTTTGATGGTAAATGTCTTCTAAGGTGTCGACTGGTTTGTCTGAGAACTCTTTGATCTCTGTATTTTCAAAAAAGACCACTACCAAAAGATGAAGCTTATTGATTTTTCTAAGGATGGGTAAGACCCGTTCGAGTGAGTAAGAACTCTCAAAGTTGGTGAATAGTAGAATCAAACTTCTACCGTGTATGATTTTGCGCGATGCATAGTACAAGAGCTCATAATTGGCTTCCAAGGGGCGCTCTTTTTCTTTGTACAATGCATGAAGGATCTTATTGAGGTGGGTACTTTTGCTATCCGCTTTTATGGAACTGCCTATTTTATCTGAGAAAGTGATCAAGCCGGCTTTGTCGTATTTTTGTAGGGCAATATTAGAAATGACTAATGTCGAGTTAATGGCATAATCCATCAAACTCATGTCGTTGAAAGGCATGCGCATGGCTCTACTCTTGTCGATGATGCAATAGATCTGCTGAGCGCGCTCATCCTCGTATTGATTCACCATGAGAGAAGCGCGTCTACTACTTGCTTTCCAATTGAGGCTTCGGTAATCGTCGCCTCGCACATAGCTTTTGATCTGTTCAAACTCATAGCTGTGGCCTATTCTTCTGATCTTTTTTATCCCCTTTTGAGTGCTTATTCGGTTAAATGCCTTTAGCTCCATATTCTTCATCTGGATAATGGACGGATACACAGGAACATCTGCTGCCGCTGGTATGATGATGCGTCTCTCGGCTAGTCCAATCCGTGAGCTAATGAATAGGTTGATATTTCCAAAGCTATATTCTCCTCTAACAATTGGTCTGACTGGATAATTGAGTACGAGTTCTTCCCCTGAGGCAGCAGTTATTGTTTTGCTGAAATCTCTAATTTGCAATTGCTCCGGCAACTCGTCAATGATTTGGATGGTAAGCGATTGATTGCCTTTATTACTTACAACAAGTTTGATCTCATTTTCATCGCCTAATGAAAGTATTTTGGGAAGGACTCGCTCACAGTCAATCACTACCCTGTTGGTAAATAACGAAATGGCATCCAAAATGAATACCAAAAGGAAAACAATCATCAAGGCTATCGTAACAGAAAACAAAGGTGCCAAAAAGAAGCTCAAAACATACAAGAGTATGATGAGTCCACATAAATAAAAGAAGCGATCAGA
>JBCBCD010000316.1:0-7461 GCA_038530915.1 Bacteroidota bacterium | reverse complement strand
GGTGCTTCCTAAAATTCTAATCAAATTGGTATTGGGATCCGGATCTTCAAAAATAGTATCAATACTTACTAAGGTTGATCCACCAGATTCAAGAGTGCAATATTTATCTGACTGAGCCAATAAACTGGCAGGTACTATTGAAAGCAATACTAAAAAAAGAAAAATCCTTTTACCCACACCTGGTAAAACATTTTTTCCTAAAAGCTTTCGTGTGATTTGATTTTTTATCATGTCTCTTAATTTCCCAGTTCTACAATTGAATGCCAAGAGAACCACTCCGGTCTGTTAGATAAACTATTATTCACCAATCCACTTTCCTGCCTGGTGAAAAATCCGGTATCCAGCTTTTTAGTAAGGCTATCTATTTCCATTGCAACTTGATACTTCTCTAAGAAGAAAGTGTTGTGGATTTTCAAATCAGTTGCAGATAAAAATAAGCCATGACCAGGATGGGTATGAAACCATCCAATCAATGCCAAATTTGGATACTTATCTTGCGCATCGCCCAAATTTTTTACTATCTCTATGGTACTAAATTCAAGGGTTAAAGCACTTTTTGTGTCGCTTTCAATGGGGACAAATTCTTTCAAAGCTACCCAATATTCCTTACCATCCACTTGATTACAGAAATAGCCCATTAAAAAGCCTCCAATTTCAGGTACCTCCTGGTTGGCATCAATTCCGGTATTTCGATCAAGGTTTTCTGCTTTTAAAAAATCTCCTAAGTTTTTTATACAACTTGCTTCTATAAACAACTTACTGACGGTGCTGTCCTTCCACAATTTATTCATTTCCAGTTCAACATAGCTTACGGACTTCAACTTAGTAAGAAACTCTTTAGACTTTAAGCAACCTTTTTCTTCTTCTCCATTCCCGGATATGTTGATTGGTTTTATTCTAATTTTACCAGACTCTCTTGGTTTAGTAATCTTTTCTTTGGGTTCCAGACTTAGCTTTTCAAGTGGTTTAGTTTTGCTGTTAGACATTCTTGGGCTTACTACAGCAGGCTCTTCTATAGTACTTCTGTTTTTCACAAAAAACCTATAAAAGAAATACCCAACAATAGCAGCTATAACCAAATAAATTACCCAACCTAATGTCATTTTGAATTATTTTAATACAAATTGCATTTAACCTCAGTGCTTCTTGTTCTTTCTCCACTATCTCATCAGTTTTTTCAGACGATGAATCTTCTGTTTAATAACTTGTTAATCAAATACAATTTGGGTTATTTAAAATATTAGTTACTGTAAAAAATGGCCGTCAACACTATATTTCTGCTTAGTAATAATCTTCCATTTCTGAAATATCTCTTCGTTTTACATATCTTCTTTGTAATCGAATTCCAAGGAATAAAACAATGACTAATAAGAAAACAATGGCAGCTGTGAGCAAGAAGAAGCCAAGGTTGGATTTCTTGAATTCGAGACAATAGTTTAAATCAAATTCTTGTTTACTCGCATCGTTAATGAGCAGGCAAAAGACATCGAATTGTCCTAAAAGGTCTGCTTCTACCTTAAGCGGAATCTCTAGTCTATTCTCATTCGTTTCCAGAACTGTAGAATTGATAGAACGGAAGTTTTGAGCAGATAATTTGATGTAATATGGCTTTGAGCCTCCTAAAATATTAAGAACGACTACTTTATCGGCTGGTTCGCCAATTATTTCCGCTCTTAAAGCATTATCAGCAATTTCCGGATATACATCTATTGTCGTTTCTTTCCCGTAGTCATCCAAAACACGAATTTGAGTAGAAGTATCTTTAAAGAAGATGACATCGATATTATTTTCCGTCGATATTTTTCATCATCGACCAAAATGACTTCATGATCATAGTTTTGATCCAATCTTGGATTTTCAACATTGGAAAAGTTGATGGTAACTCCATCAGCCTCATCTGATCGAGAATAAGAATGCTTTATCGGATCTAGTTGATTGATTAGATCTTTAACATCTTCAGCATACTTTCCTTCCGGGTATTCTTTCAGGTAGTCAATCAGTTTATCCACCTTTTCTTCTTCATCGGATGTAGTGTAAGCGATTTCATATAAATCATCTTCTCTACTATTTGAAAGCAACTTGAGTTGTTCTTTTGCTTCCAAAATATGGATGCCATTGGGAAAAGTTTTGATGTACAGTTGTATGGCTGCCAAACTAGCTTGTACAACTACTTTTTTCCAAAGCTCATCATCTCTTTGTTTCAAAACTATCTTAGCAGAATCTGCATATTCACTTGTTGAGTAAGCAGCAGCAAAACTTCTTAGGCTGTCTACATTGTATTTAGGAAGTCTAGACCAAACGATTTGTATAGGGCTTCTTTCCCTTAGAGTCCCACTGCTTAATAGATCACGTACCTGTCGACTGTATTTTCCATTGGGAAAAACAGCAAGGTAATCACGTAAAGAATTGGTTGTATTTTCTCTAATTGCACTTTGATAAGCCAATTCATCTGCTCTGGCTATTCTCTTTTCGGCTTCAGCATAATACTGTCCTTGTGGATATACACACATGTACAAGCGTACACCTGGTATTGATCCAGTTCTCTTTTGCCAAAAAGTATCTTCATTTGGTGGTGAACGAAAAGAATTTAGCCGTTCACTAGCTAAAGAAGAATTTTTATAGTCAGAAAAAACTTTAAGATACCTCGCAGCTGCGGAAGTATCACAAGGATTGGCCCTAATTCGACTACTGAGTTGTGCATCTAATTGATCCAATTCTCTTTGTAGACCGGCTACACAGATTGAGCCAGGAAAGTCTCTCTTGAACTTTTCGAAGCTATATTGAGTAAGGCCTTTTTTAGCTTGATCACAACGATATTGTTCATAAGCACCCAAAGCCTTCAATTCTTCAATTGCCTGGGCTGCAAAACGACCATTAGGATATTTGTTTAAATACCTGATGAGACATTCTGCTTCTGCTGTATTTGAGCTTTTCCCTCTGCACTCCGTATACATACGCTGCTCATCACTTTGAGCTTGTAAGTCATTAGTCGCTAAAGCAAAAAAAGTCCCCAACAACAAAAAGATGAAAGTCTTATAATTAGCTGTAGCCAAATTATTCATTTTATCGCTTCTTAATTTTGATTGAACTCTTCTTAGCCGGAGGCGGTGTTGCAGATTTAGATTTTAATTTAAGCTTAGGCCTTCCTTTATCAGCAGGCTCTTCTTTTTCCGGTTCAGGAGGAAGTTCTTCGGCCTGAATGGGTGCTGGAGGTGTTTCTTCTACCACCGGTGGCTCTGGTTCCACTACAGGCGGTTCTGGCTCTGGTTCAGCTACAGTTTTTTCTGGTTCATAAATGGTTTCATTTTCGTCCAGAATAGGTTGTTCGACGACCTGGCCCTTAATCAAGGGAGAATAGTCTGTAAAAATACGCTTGTATTTATTGACAATATTCTTAGGTTCTGCATAATCTACTATCCATTTAGCAATATCAGAATCCTCAGGATAAGGAGGTTCATTTAAAGCGTGATAGTTTTTGTACTGCAAGATTTCACCTATTCTGATGACAAGTTGATACAGTTCGTAACTCTTACCAAAGTCTCTGGTGTTGCCACAAACTCTACCCTTAAATTTGCCTTTACCCTGGATATTTGGATGCCATGCTTCAGAAACCATATAGATTTCTGCAGCCCTTAATGGATAATCATGCGGCAGTGTAATTCTGACTTTGTGATGATTGCCATAAATGGGTTCCAGTGAATATTCATCAACAGCTACTATACTTTTCACCCTATAATGAATGACGTATTCATCAGGAACACGTTGAGGACCTCTAGTAGAACTAATCTCAATATCAATTACCTCACTATCCAGGTCGGCCAGGTTCATATGTTCTTTCGCCAAACGACGATACAATCCATTTCGTTTAAAATTAGGATGAGATAAGTCGTAAAGAGGCGTTTTATTACTCATCGAATATTGGTTTTAATCATTAGGAAATACCTGCAACAAGTTTAGGTGTTAGATATAGTGTCTCTCCAGCTCTTACTCTCACATCTTGTAGGGTTTTGTCGTTACCAATTTTTGAATTACTCATTTTTGAAATTAATTCATAGGTAATTGGTCCACCTTCAGGGTCGGTTTTAGGTGCATAGTTGGCATCTAGTAAGGACTCAATAATTTCTCCACCGGTAGTAGAAAGCGGTAATTCTACTTCTACTTCATCACCAGTAGGCATTATTCTTACGGTTATGCTAATTTCTTCCATACCAATTATAAAGTTTAATGGATTAATACAATTCTAAATTGAATGATAAATATTCTTTTACCTTATTCCAGTAAAAGCAGGTGTTATTTGCTTTTATATTATGATAAATGCTTGTAAGTAGAAAGTAGATGCTGTAGAGGAAGAAGCCGATTGTGCTGAACTATAAAAACGTCATGCCATTATTGAAATTGAAGGAAATCTACATCTCCGCTTAATTCTAAATAATGGAATTCAAAGTTAGCTTCTACCGTTATAACGTGCAAAAAGGGAATTCCAATATCTTTCAATACTGTTTTTCCATCCAAATCATCTTTACCAATGATTTTTACAGATTTTGTAATTCCTATTTGCTCACCAGCAATCGTTCTATATTGTTCAAGCATGGATTCTGATAAGTGAGGGGTAGCAACCATTACTTCATAGCTTTCTTCACTTTTCATACTGGTAAGTTCTAATACCACTTCATGATCCAACCATAATTTGATCTCCTCCGTTCCAAAATGTTCAATCAACACTTCAAATAACTCACTTATCGTCATTCGAGCAGAAAGCTGATCCATATCAACTATATTTAAATCTTCGACATGGCTTTCACACTCATCTCTTAGCACATGAGATTCATAAATCAGCACATCATTATTCATCCCTTCGTAACGAAATCTCTTACCTACCAATAACTTTTCATCATTATTGTGTATTATTTTTAATGCTTCCTGAACTTGCATCGCTGCAATAATAGAAGAAGAAATAGGAGTAGTTGGTATTCTCCCTTGTGCTTTGTTGCGTTCAGCAATATCAGGGCATCCCAATCTAAATCTGATATTTTCCCATTCAGCAGGTGAAAGCTGACATTCATAACAAGAGATTCCCGGTTTATATACTTCCATTTGTCCGGCCAGATTCTCAATGGCACCATCAATCCAGGCTTTGTCCACTTTAAAGCAATGGCGATTGATATAAAGTCGGGCTAGTCTGTTATCTAGGCATCCAATTACAGCATCCATTCTTCTGAAAACGCCCAAACCCACATCTACACCAATATCACCGGCAATGGTCATCACTTTTACATTCGGATTCATCTCTCTAATTCGTGTAGCGGCCACTTCAGCCTTGGGCCGTCTTTGTTCTGCATCCTCTGGTCTAAATAGAACTGATCGAGAAAGGTTAGAAAATTCAATATGGTCAAAATCTATAATGAGGATGTGTCCTACATTAAGTAAAGCCAGGTTTTTAAGCACTTCATTGCCTAATGCCCCAGCACCTACAACCATCACTTTTGAACTTTGTACTTGCTCAGATTTCCACCAGGAAATAAGCTGGAAGGTGGAGTCCCAATGCTCCGCTTTAGTGGTTTGAATTTTAAGTGTTTTCTCGTTATTTGATTCAGACAATTTTAATCGATTTTTCAGGGTATCAAATCTCCTTGTAAAATAGGAAAAAGAGTTGAAATTGTATAATTATTGCTTTAAACGCCAGGCTTTTTTCTATTAGATCAAAAGAATAACTCTCGACCCATACCTATAAATAAAACACGAGTCATCTCTTTTTTAAGGACAACTCGTGTAAATGAAGGATTAATTTTGACTAATCCAACGACCTATTAAGGATCTTTGTAATTATAACCAGGAATCTAATTGCTCGTCTAAGCCGATTAAAAAGCAGATATGTTTAATACCCAGCATTCAATTGACTTGGTAGTTCGATTCGTCAAGTAGGGGTAGACGAAACTACATGATTTGTTATTAACTTTTTTGACTGTGTAATTCCTAGTAATTTATCTTTTACCATCACCTGATCCCATAAACAAAAACAACCTAATGCTAATGGTTTAAGTCATAAATAAAAGTATGAATGTAGATAACTTAAATCAGGTGGTGGGATCAATGCTAAAATTGCCAATAGTACAATATGGTTTTATGGCTTCAGATGTTTTCGTAAATATGGTTTTTAAAAGTGGAAACCAAAAAGATAGTTGTTGCAAAGTATGAGAAGAATGTTGCAATTAATTTAATCATGAGACATTTGTTGCATATTCTGAGACTTTTATCTCATAACTCAAAAAAAATATAGTATAAAAGACTAATAATCAATTTTTTATTAAAATTAAATTTTTCAGCTCAATTAGATGCAATTTATTTTTTAAAAATAAATTTGTATTATTACTAATTATTCCCCCTTACCTATTCGATAACAAATCAATCAATTTTTAAACTAAATTAACAAGCACAAGTAGTAAAAACACTTGTTAAAAGAATATGATTGGTAGCATTCAAAAAAGCTATATTCGAATTTTTCTGCTCTTAGTTATTTTCACCTGCCAACTGAGTGCCCAAAATTATAATGTTACTGTTCAGCAATGGGGGGTAGAAGATGGACTGCTACACCGTGAGGTGAATGCTATCTATCAGGATACAAGAGGCTTTATATGGCTAGGAACACCCTATGGACTTAATCGCTTTGATGGTGAACATTTCGATTGGTGGACTCCCGTAAAAGACAGTTTTAACATCCAAAATATTTTCAATATAAAGGAGGATAGTTACCATCACTTATGGCTGACTTCTAGTAAACTTACGACCTTTAAGATAGATTTATTTGATCCTCTTACCCATTCAGTTGCTGCCTTTGAAGAGATTTTTCAAGAGCAAATGGATTTCAAGATGGTTGATTTGTCTCCTGGACTAATAGAGTTATCATCAGGTAGTATGGCTTTGTTGGATACCGTTACGAACCGATTGATTATAGCAGATCAAAAACAAGGACTATCATATATCCCATTACAAAACATCAATAATCCAAGATTAATTTGTGCCAATTCCAATGGTTTAATTTGGATCATACATGATCGGTATTACATTTCTTCTTATGATTTAAAAGGAAATGTTCAGCAAAGCTTTCATTTCCCCTTTGGATTTGCTATTGGAGATCTGGATGAACCCTCCTTAGATGCAAAAATCTTAATTACTGAATGTACACAAGAAGGTTTTACTAAATACAAGTTACTGAATACCGTAACATCAACCGTCATTCCTTTAGAGAGAGAAAATTATAACCTTAAAAGTACATTTATAGAAGCTATAGATCTCTATGTCAGCAATACCGTATCCAACCCATTAAAAGGTTGGAATTTGATCAACTTTAAATATATTGCTGATGATCAGGGAAAAGTATTATTAGACTTAAACCCTTATCTGAGTTCAAATGAAGAATTTTTCCGTTCGAATTTAATAGATCATAAGGGAAGAATCTGGCTT
>JBCBCD010000315.1:6067-7473 GCA_038530915.1 Bacteroidota bacterium | reverse complement strand
TTGAATTTCGTTTATTGAAGTCCACATTGGCTATAATATCATTGGTGTAACAGGGTCGGCGAAATTGCTGGCTGTCAAAACCTGCATCAGCATTTAGAAACAATCCGTTTACTTTTATTTGAGACTGTGCTAAATCCTGGATCATTTTGTTGAACAAAAATTCGATGTCAAAAAGATCGTTATGATTACCCGCCATAGGATCAGAAATAGCCAATGGGAGTCCTTGTTTATCTGCTAAAATCAAGACATTAGTGGTCTTAGATTTTTTACGCCCCTGATAAGCAACAGCTTCACCGCCTCGTTTGGCTGGTGTATGAGTTCCATCTAATTGAACAGAAGACATATCCAATTTCTCCCGTTCAAGACTTAGTAAATTGATCCACAGCTGTTTCCAAGAACCATCTTTGGACCACTTTGAAAAGTGATAATAAACTGTATTCCAGGAAACTATGATCCGTCTACAAAAAATAGCCATTGGCAATTCACGCCATTGGCATCCACTTTTAAGTCGATAGATGATCGCTTTGACGATTCGCCAAAGTGGAACTTTAGGCTTTCTTCCTAAATTCGAACTGCTTAAATGTGGTAGCAAGTTTTTTGTGATGAACTTTTTCGATAAATTTACAAGCATGTTGCAAGGCTTTTTTTTGTTAGTGTGGTGACCAACAATTTAAAGCTTTTGCAACAGTTTTATGGCGGCCTATTTTGGCCCACTTTTAAAACAACTTCATAGTTAATTATTATGATTTTCCCATTTGGATAGCAGTTTTTATATTGGTAGCAGATTTATTAGCTATCTTTTTTATGTTTAAAAACCAGAAGCAAATGCTCTCTGTACTTGGTAATAAACTAATCGAGATAGATACCAATGAAATAAGGATCACTTCAAAAAAAGGAGATCAAAAAGAAATTATCCAATTGGATCAGGTCGATAAATTGATCATCAAAAAAAATTATGTCATTCCTCAAGATTCCTTCAAAGAAGTAAGCAAAGAAGTCAGTGGAAAAACCAACAAAAACTACCTTATCCTTCATCAAAGCAATCAAAACAGAAGATTGGACTTTGAAATTGACTCTTATTACATGATTAATCAGTTGAATAAGATTATAGAAAGCTGGAAACAGAAAGGTTATGTGTTTGAGAAGGTAAGTTAGAAAACCATGAAGCATTTACTAATACTCATATTCACCCTCTTAATTTTCCAAATTTCAATTGCTCAGGTAGCCACTATCCAAGATCCGGATGGTTGGACCAATGTTCGCAAAGAACCCAACCTACAATCAGAAGTGATTCATAAGGTCTTTACTAATGAAGTATTCTGGTATGATTTTGAAGCAAATGATAAAGGCAAAGAGTGGATTCCTATTTATCTCCCCAAGAATGAATTTAGCTTAGGAAAAAGTGA
>JBCBCD010000315.1:0-6057 GCA_038530915.1 Bacteroidota bacterium | reverse complement strand
CCCTTAGGTATTGCTGGATATATACATAGTTCAAGGCTCTTACCACTTGAAAAGTTAAGCTCCTTCAATGAAAAAGCTTTTTCTTTCAAATACATCTTAAAGGCATTTGCTCCTAGCAATAGAATCATGGATAACTATCAAGGAAAATGGGCATCTGCTATCGATGGTAGACCCATCTGGGGAGCAGACGGGGAATTACCCAAGGTTGAAGTGGTGGACATTAATATAACTATTGATGGGAATGAAGTGCCCATCCACAAAGTATTCTTTTCAGACATTTATGAGTGTACCAATAACTTTGAAGTTTACAAAAATGGAGATACCTATTTTGTTTACCAAAGAAATAGCGATGGTGCAGGTTCTTATGAAATCGTTTGGGTCCTAGATAAAACTGGTTTGAAACAGAGATTAGTAGGCACAATAATTTAGGAGTTAGCAAAAGCTAAAAACCAACAACTAATAGTCATCCATATGACTTCCAAATGATTCTTAACTGCGAACAAGTCAGCGATTACTTAGTTTTTACATAGTGTACTATTCATTTAGCAATTCTTATTAACGTCCAAGCGTTAACCTTCTAAATTCAAACCAAAGAATAATGAGCAGAAAGACACTATGGCTATTGACCTTACTTCTATTAGGATTTATGGCTTGTAACAACAATAATGAAGAAGATAACCCAACTATCCCAAATCCCAGCCCTAATCCAGGAGAAAATCCAAGCATTACAACTGAAACGGTGCTTACCGGTTTACAACACCCATGGGGTATGGCTTTTATCGATGATAATACTTGGTTGGTCACAGAGCGTAACGGCGACTTATTATTAGTAGAAAACGGTACACCTACTGCCTTGAATCATGGACTTAATGTAGCTTTTGGTGGTCAGGGAGGTTTGCTGGATATAAAAGTAGCTCCTGATTTTGATCAAAGCGGAAATGTGTATATGACCTATTCAAAAGATGGGAACAACGGTACTTCGACAACAGCCTTGGTGAGATTCACTGTTACCAATGGGACGATTGAAAATATGGAAGAGTTGTTTGAAGCTTCGCCTTATAATGGAGGAAGATTGCACTTTGGTAGTAGAATTGCTTTTGATAACGATGGACATGTTTTCGTCTCCCTGGGAGATCGTTTTGCATACAATGCAGCCAGTGCTATTATTAACCCGAGCACTTCTTTCCCACAAGATTTACGTACCCACTGGGGCAAAGTGGTAAGATTAAACCTGGATGGATCTGTACCGACAGACAATCCTTTTGTTAATCAAAGCAATGCCTTGTCTGAGGTCTTTTCATATGGTCACCGCAATCCACAAGGAATTGCTTTTGACCTAAGTCGCAATGAGTTGTTTGTCAATGAGCATGGTGCTCAGGGCGGTGATGAAATCAACCTCATCAATGCAGGCAACAACTATGGTTGGCCCATAATTTCATATGGAAGAGATTACAACGGTCAATCCATAGGTGAAGGAAGTAGTAAAGCTGGATTGGAACAACCACTTCGTTTTTACAATCCATCTGTGGCTCCATCTTCACATTTGATCTACACTGGTGATGTTTATCCAGAATGGGAAGGCAATCACTTCATGACGTCTTTAGCGAATCGTACTCTGTTTAGATTATCCTGGGATGGTAGCAATATGGAGCAAGAAGAAATTTTATATAGAAACCGCCTCGGAAGAATACGCAGCATAGCACAATCTCCTGACGGTCATTTGTATCTATTGATCGATGACGATGATGGTGAAGTAGTTAAGTTGGTGGTGGGAGAATAAAATAACAATGACACTACGTCTCTTTTTTTTCAGAAAATCCTGAGTCATCCAAATAGAGAGGTATTTGAATACGACTTGGAAAAATATCAACCACAAGAATCTGCAAAAAGATTTAGGGGAAATGTATACGTTTTAGTCAACCGACAATCTCACTCCAATCTAGCACAACCGCTGCCCCAATCCAAGATTATCAAATTGGAATCATTGTGGGTGAAGAAACCGGAGAATATCTATAAAGGTCATTTTCAAGATGAAAAAAATGAGATTTTAGAAGGACTATTAAAAGTGATCCACTAGAATAACAATAAAACAGCATGACAGCATAAAAGCATAAAAAAAGCCATTCATCTTGCAATTAGTACTATTTAGTAGAATCATACTGGCTATTACACTTTAGTTTGTTTACTTTAGAATGAAGGAAACTAAGTGTTATCTACATATGTATATCTACAAACAAGCAAAATGATCTCTGAAGTACATCAAATACAATCCAACAAATTAAAACCCTATATACAATACATTCTATACAATAGACGTGATGTTGATGCTCAACACTCGGTTACTTCTTTTCCAAATACCAACATTTGCCTGGGCATTTCAAAAGGCAATATTCTCACCCAGGAAGACAATACTTTTGTGGGCAAACCATGTGACCAAAATGATATTTTTGTTTACACCACCGGTTTGTACACCAGTCCACATGAATTTAAAGTAGAAGATCAATGGGATGAGATTTGTATTGATTTTAACCCTTGTGGTTATTATCATTTTTTCAATTTCCCTTCTAAACCCAAAATTATTGCGGAAGGATTTGCCAATTCTTTCTTTTCTAAGGGAGACAAACGTTCCTTTGAACAGATCTTAAATGAAGATGATTTAAAAATCCGCTCTCTTGAGATTGAAAAACTCTTGCTTGCTAAACTTAGGCCCTTTGAAAAAAGCAATTTGCAATTGGCCATTGAATTTATACATACCAGAAAAGGAATGGTTTCTGTAAAAGAGGTTTTAAAATACACCAGATGCAGTGAAAGAAAAATGTATCAACTGTTTATGGATCACTTTAAAATTACTCCTAAGTGGTACATCCGCATTGTTAAAATAAGACAGGCACTTCAATTAATCACATTTAAGCCTTTCTTATCTTTAACAGAGATAGCTTATGAGTGCGGCTATACCGACCAAAGTCACTTCATCAAAGAAGCCAAATCCATGTGCAACATCCTACCCAAAGCTTTAAAAAATGAACTAGAGTTAATTGATAATAAAGTGATCATTTGTAGGTCTTAGTTTAAGAATTGCTCCATGTAACATTATGGTGAGTAATCTTGCACAAAATTGTAGGTTTTTTACAATTTTTAATCCCAGTCCAAATTTAGTTTTGCTTTGATACTATTTTCTAGAAATCATCAAACTTACTAGGCAAGATGAAACAACTGTTACTTTTAATTATGATCAGCCTTCCTGTTATTTCACAAGCGCAGGAGTGTAATTGTGCATCAAATTTTCAATGGGCAAAAACAATTATTGAAGAAAACGATGCAGGCTTTGCATTTGCATTGGAAAATAAAGGCGAATCTGCATACGAAAAGCACAATGAGATATTTGGTGAGAAAGTGAAGACCATCGAAGACCTTGAAGAATGTCGACAAACTATTTATGAGTGGCTTACTTTCTTCCGTACCGGACACATTGGTATTGGACTCCTCAATCAACAGAATCAAGCTGGTGATCAACCCAATCCGGAAGAAATTAGCATGCAATTTAAAGATTGGGAAAAGATTCCTATCGATTTACCAAAATTCAAACAATACCTCGAAGCAAAAAAAGAACACGACTACGAAGGCATTTGGTCCTCACCTCCATACGAAATAGGCATAAAAAAAGTAGGTGACGAATATCTAGGTTTCATTATCCAAGCAGATGGTGTATGGTGGAAAAAAGGTCAAGTGAAACTTAAAATACATAAAGACAACTCCACTACTTTCTACATGAGAGACCACTCTGCTCAGCATTTTGATGATACTAACATATTAGGTAACAATTACTTGCAAGCGGGTTTTATCAACTTAAAAAGAACTTTCCCCGAGTTGAAAGCGGATGAGCAGGTTGAGAAGTATCTAAAAGCTATGTCTACGCGCAGCCCTTATTTTGAGCAAGTAGACGATCAGACGGTTTTACTGAGAATCCCTACTTTTAACGGTTCACAAAAGAAAAATATTGATGCAGTAATCGAAGCCAATAGAGAACTGATACTCAAAACTCCCAACTTAATCATCGATCTGAGAAACAACGGTGGAGGTAGTGATAACAGCTTCAATGAATTATTGCCCATTCTCTATACCAACCCCATTAGGACTGTAGGTGTAGAAATGTATTCCACTCCTTTGAACAATCAAAGAATGCTGGATTTCATCAATAAAGAAGAATATGGATTTGATGAAGAAGGTAAAAAATGGGCTCAGAAAGCCTACGACAAACTCTCAAAACAAATCAATGAATTTGTCATGATGAATGAATATCCAGTTACTGTGACTAGCTATGATACAGTTTATCCTTTTCCCAAAAATATTGGTATCATCATCAACGAAAACAATGCTAGTACCACCGAACAATTCTTGCTGGCGGCCAAACAAAGCAAGAAGGTAAAGCTATATGGAAATACCACAGCAGGTGTTTTGGATATTTCCAATATGTACTTTGTAAATTCACCTTGCGATGAGTTTCAACTAGCATACAGCCTTTCAAAAAGTATGAGAATACCGCATATGACCATTGATGAAAAGGGAATCCAACCAGATTATTACCTGGACAGAGATATTCCTGGTCATGAATGGGTAGAATATGTCAATGAGATCATGAAGGAGTAAATTGGGTTTTACTTTATGATTCTGAAATCTTATATTTAAGAAACTTAGTAAAACTAAAAAAATAAGTTTTGCATTTTGATCGAGAAGATTTTGTCTCAAGGCAAGGCAAAAAATGCAGGAATAGCCTAGCTATGGTGAGGCTTTTTAACGCAGTATTGAGGCAAAAGATTCCATCAAAATCGAAAGATTATTCTTTTAGTTTTACTTAAGAGATAATTTTCATCTCAATGGTTTAAAGTCGAAGGTCTAATGTCTAAGGCAATCCAAGCTTAGGTATTAGACCTTTGATTGTAGATAAAACCCAACTTAAATGCTAAAAAGATATTTCCAACTCATCCTCCTTACAATCATCATTTTGAGCTGTGATAACTCTAATAATACAGTTCAACCCATCGTGATCAATGAATCGGATGAATTTAATATTTGCAATAGAATAGTGGAAGATTGTCGCAATGGAGGTTCCGTATACTGCCTAAATGGGTTCACGTGGGGACCAAGCAATCCTTTGAATCAAAAAGGTGGAAATGTAACAGGCCCTCAGGAAGCAGCGGGCCTCATCACCTTTAGTTTTCAGGAAGAAAACGGTTTGGTCAATACACATGCCCAAGTGGACTTACCCAGCAAATCTTTTTCCAACTTACCCAATTGTACAAAAGATCAAATCAGAAAAGCCTTAGATGAATGGGCATCTGTAGCCAATATCAGCTTTGAAGAAATGACTGAAAATAGCGATAGTGACATCCGCTTTTTTGTAGCCGATATCAGGCAAAGTGGTGTTGGTTTTCCTAACTTCCCGGTAGCACCTTGTAGTACAATTGGCGGTGATCTGATCATCCAGTCTGATTTATGGACTGCTGACTGTGAGATATTGTATAATTTATTTCTACATGAAATTGGCCATGTACTAGGATTAGGCCATGTCGGCACCAGAAACATTATGAACGCAGACTTTAGTGAAGTTGAGGGTTTAGATGGCTTACAAGCTGGGGATATTGAAGGCTTGGTTCAGTTGTATGGGGTTAAGTAAACTCACTCTCTTTTCAACTTTTCCATCACTCCTTTTTTATAACTCACTCCAATAGGAATTTCTTTCTTCCCAATTTCTATATCTGTACTGGTAAATGCACTGATCTTAGCGGTATTCACAATAAAGGAACGGTGAACTCGCAAAAAAGAGTCTGGTAGTTTTCCTTCAAAATCACTGATCTTCTCTTTGGTAATGATATTTCTTTCTTCACCATGGATTCGAATGTAATCTTTGATACTTTCTATATACAAAATGGATTCGTAATAGACTTTAATGTGCTTTTTATTGCTGTTGACATAGATGAAATCAACAGGACTTGGAGTTGATATTGATTCAGCCATTGAATTTGAGGGAAAAAGTAGAGCCTATTTCTTCAAATTCAA
>JBCBCD010000314.1:0-7475 GCA_038530915.1 Bacteroidota bacterium | reverse complement strand
ATAGCCTAGCTATTGCTGAAAAAAATAACGAAACTAAAAGTTGAAATGACAGATCCAAATCGATAAGTTATTCTTTGACCATTACTTAGTATTAAAAATTTTGTTGACAAAGTATTAATAACCAGAATTCTGCGTAATAGCAGGATCTGTATCAATCTGACTCTGTGGAATCGGCAAGAACAAGTGATTTTCATTGATGGTCACATTCTTGCTGTTAGCCGAAAACCAAGCATTCATAGTGGCTACTGCAGTTCCATAACGCTTCAGGTCAAACCAACGGTGACCTTCACCAATGAACTCAAATCTTCTTTCCATCTCGATAGCAGCTCTTACATCTCCCTGTGATACCGCTGTAGTATTTGCCAAACCAGCACGGTTTCTAACTTGATTTAAGTAAGTAATAGCATCTGCTGTACTACCCGTTTCATTCAATGCTTCTGCATATTTCAAAACAACATCTGTGTAACGAATCACATAGTAATCAGCACCACCATCATTGATACCTGTCGCAGATACTTCATACTTCAAAGAGAAATAGAATGGGTTAGCAGCTGCATCCAAACCTACATAATCGCTTGCTCTGGTATCACCAGCCTCATACCTATTTACAAACTCAGTAGAAGGCAAGTTGTGTCCTTTTGCATTGGCAGTAGTACCTGAAGGTCTGAACTGAGAAGCAGCTGGGCTACCTTCCGTATTACCTGCAACACCACTAGCAAATTGTATTTCAAATACTACCTCTGGATTTCCTTCGTTAGCAACACCAAAGATTTCAGCCGTAGAAGCTGCCAAGCTGTATTCATTAGAATTAACTACTGCTGCCAAGTTAGTAACAGCAGAGCTATAATCACCACCTGTCATCTGTACATCAGCTAGCAATGCTTGTGCAGCACCTTTTGCTGGTTTTCCAGCTTCTTTAGCAACAGGAAGTGCAGCAATGGCCTCACTTAAGTCGGTTTCAATTTGGCTATACACAGAAGAAGCTGAAGAACGTCCTTGACCAAAGAAATCGGAAGGATTCTCAGTCTCAGTGATTACTAATGGCACATCACCATACAAACGAACCAGATTGAAGTACAACAAACCTCTGATGAACTTCATCTCACCAATTCTTGCATTTTTTACTGTATTGTCAGCAAATGTGATGTCAGCAATACGATTCAATACAACGTTGGTTCTTTGAATACCTTCGAACGATTCTCTCCAAATGTCACCTACCAAATCGTTGCCTGCATTAGTTGAAAAATCATCCAACTGACCAAAACGACCACCATCATTTGCTGCAATTTCTTCAAAAGAATCTTCCGCAGGGATTTCACCCACACCGATTAAGTCTAAACCGTATAAGCCTCCATTTTGCAACTGTGCATAAACACCGGCAATGGCACTTTCTATTTCTGCCTCATTTGAGTAGTAACTATTTGCAGCTCTTTCTGTAATTGGAAAAATGTCCAATTCTTCTTCGCATGATGTAAAAGCGATGGTAGCTACAGCTAAAAGGAAAATATATTTATTAATTCTCATTTTTGTTAAGTTGTGATTTTTTAAGAAATCTGTTCTGTTTAGAATTGCACATTTACACCAAATGCTACAAAACGAGTTAAAGGATTAGTTGTTGGGATCCATCCTCTTGTCAATGTTTGTCTTGCATTTGATCTTACATCAAGACCATCAGGGTTGAAGCCTCTAAAGTCAGAAATGTTGAAGATGTTGTTACCGGTTACATACAACCTAAGACTTTGAATACCTAAGCCTGCAGTTACAGATGATGGTAATGTATATCCAATTTGTAAGCTTCTTAATCTGAAATAATCTGCATCTAAAACAGAAAGACTTGAAGACCTTGTCAAACGACCAGCAGAAGAGAAACTTGCAAAGTCAGGTCTTCTAAAGAATCCATCAGGATTGTCATCGTTGAAATAGTTGTCGAAGTAGTACTGTGAGGGTACGAAGAAACCTTCACCACTATCTGCAAAGTAAACCATTCTATCTGCGGCTTTTCTCCCTGAAATACCTTGGAATTGTGCAGTCAAATCAAATCCTTTGTATCCTATATTAAATCCAAAACCGAAAGAAAAGTCCGGGTTATAATCACCCAATACCGTTCTATCATCTGGTGTAATTTGTCCATCACCATTTACATCTCTTACTACATAATCACCTACCTCAGTACCGGCAAGTGGAGTGATGGGATCTGCATCCAATTGCTCTTGAGATCTATAAACATCAAGGATGTCGTAAGCATAAAACTGTGCTATTGGCTCACCTATTCTTGTAAGGAAGCTTAAACCGTTGTTTGAAATAATCTGTGTTTGATCATTTCCTAAAGCAAGTACTTTATTCTCAGTGGTGAAAAAGTTAGCATTGAAGCCAAACCTAACATTACCTAAGTTGAAACCTTGACCTCTTAACTCAAGCTCAAAACCATTGTTTTCCAACTCACCAATGTTTTGAAGAGAAGAACTAAATCCAGATTGTTGTGGTACAGGTACACTCAATAATAAGTCTGTTGTATTAGAAGTATAGTATTCAGCAGTCAACAAAAGCTTGTTTTCAAAGAATCCTAAATCCAAGCCAAAGTTAGAAGAAGTATTGGTCTCCCAGGATAAATCGGCATTTGGAGAAGTACTTGTGAAAGCACCACCTTGTAAAGTACCATCTACAACATAGTTGTCTTGTCCAATTAAAGCAATAGAAGCGAAATTACCGATCTGGTTGTTACCAGTTTGACCCCAGCTAAATCTTAATTTAGCAAAGCTCAAAAGATCATTTTGTGGGAAGAAATCTTCATTACTCAACGTCCAACCAGCAGATACAGAGGAGAAGTTACCATACTTGGTGTTTGCACCAAAACGAGAAGAACCATCACGTCTGTAAGAACCAGAAATGTAGTATCTGTTGTCGTAGTTGTATTGCAAACGAGTAAATATAGACTCCAATGCCCACTTACTGCTGAAGTTAAAAGCCGTAGGGTTGGTAGAACCAGAGATGTTACGGATATTATCATCTGTAAAATTCTCACTTTCCAATCTTGTTCTGTTGAACAATTCCTGCTGATAAGAATAACCTACTAATACATCGAAAGTACTCTTGCCAAATGTATTACCATAAGTCAATAAGTTCTCTGTGTAGAAGTTTTCTCTCTTATCGTCTTCTTTCCATGACGTAGTGTTGTTGTTGGCAACTGGTGTTCTATATTTTCCTAAAGTAGAAGGAGCAAAGAAGTTTTGAACACCCGTATTGAAATCACCACCAAATGATGTTTTGAATTTCAATCCAGCTACTGGTTCAATTTCTAAGAATGTATTACCAAATACTCTAAATGTTTCCTGTGTATAATCTGTTTCTTCTGCCAATGCTACAATATTACCAGAGATAGGACCATCCCAATTATCATTGTTATCCTGCAACTGTGCATCTACTGCCAATGTGCCATCTGCATTGTAAATTGGATAGTAAGGGTGCATCAAAATAATAGTAAATGCTGGATCAGGCGTATTTCCAGAGCTCACTGTATAATCAGACCATCCTCTTCTTCCTGTAGGAGTAGCATCAGCGAATGCAGCATTTGCAGAAACACCTACACGGATTTTATCATTAATAGCGGTATTGATTTTCAGATTGGTAGTGTAACGTCTATAGTCAGAATCGATGATGATATTTTCCTGATCAAAGTAGTTCAAAGAAATAGCAAAATCTGATTTAGAAGTACCACCTGCTACATTGATATAGTGATTGGTTTGAAGTGCATTTCTAAAAATAGCATCTGTCCAATCTGTATTGGTCAAGCCAGGAGTACCATCCAGGTAGCCTTGCAAGAATGGCTGTATTCTTGAACGCTTACCTCCACCATTGGCATCTCTGGTTGCATTATCATCTGTAATGCTTCTACCTGGACCACCAGATATATAACCAAAGTTTCTTGCATCAAAGTCGAATTTTGCGGTTTCATAAGCATCAGCTAATTCGAAATTGTCAATGCGTTCCTGGAAGCCTACATAGCCATCATAAGTAACTTGTAACCTTCCTTCTCTACCTTTTTTAGTAGTAATTAAAATGACACCATTAGAAGCTCTCGAGCCATAGATGGCTGCAGATGCGGCATCTTTCAATACATTGATAGACTCAATATCCTGCGTACTTATTGAACTCAAAGCAGATCCTTCTGTCAATGGGTTTCCATCAACTACGATCAATGGATCAGAACCTGCATTCAAAGTACTCAAACCACGAATCTGAATAACGCCATTGTCACCAGGATTCTTTCCATTGGAAGAAATTTGTACACCAGCAATGTTACCTGCAATTGCTTGCTCAAAGTTAGCTGTAGCAAAGTTATTCAAACGCTCTGTTTCAATTTTTGATACGGCACCATTGAACTTTTCTTTTGTATCTGTACCATACCCAATAACAACCACCTCATCCAATACACTTGTATTTTCACTAAGTGTGATATTGAAAACCGATTGGTTATTGATTTCAATTTCTCTTTCATTGAATCCAACGTAAGTGATAATCAGTGTACTTGCTTCTTCGCTTACATTGAAAGAGAAGTTTCCTTCAAAGTCAGTAACGGTACCTTCACCGGTTCCTTTTACAACGATACTCGCACCAATAAGAGGATTTCCCTCTTCGTCGACTATCTTACCAGAAATAGGTTTTTCATCAGCTTCGGCTGTTACAATCTTACTTGCTTCTGTATAATTTGCTCCCATCGCAGGAAGAGCTAGAGCAAGTGCTAGTAACCCAAATAAATAGGTTTTAAATAAAGATAGTTTCATAATGAGTTTATTAAGTTATAGAATGTTAGTGTTTGTGTTTTTTGATTTTTGATAAAAATTATGCTGTTAAATCTTGCGCAAAATGCAAGAAGAAACCATTTGCTAAGCATTAATGATCCTAAATACTTAGCTGTGCTGCCTTGTCACGGGATACTATCGGTTGGATTTAGTTTTTTTTAAATGAATTGTTTAATGTCGGGTGTAATACACAATACATACTTAAAGACGGAACTAAAAAATAAACTACTCACGCTAATGAATTTTTTTTTTGATTGAAGGAAATTTATAGGTTGAAGTAGTAATTTTGTGTAAGGTGAAAACGAGAATAGAACCCCACTACACCCTACACCCTACACTCTACACTCTACACAAGAAATACAAGCATGAAAAAAACATTGTACATCTTTTTATTTATTGCAGTATTTTTCTCCTGTGAAAGTGATCTATTCCAGGAACCCATAACTTCCAAGTCTGTAGGAAATTTTTTTTCCAATGAAGGAGAAATTGAATCAGCAGTAAATGGAGTTTACGCTGCCTTACAGTTTACAGGTTTATACAATTTGTATGTTCCTGCTCTGGGTGAGCTGCCTTCTGATAATACTTTTGACGAAGTTCCGGCTAATGATGGTGGTCGTTATGGACAAATGGATGAGTTTACCGTTATCCCTTCTAATGAAGTAATAACCGGAATCTGGAAAGACTCTTATATAGGCATACAAAGAGCGAATATTATCTTAAACCGCATCAACGATATTTCCTTTACTGAGATCATAACTAAAAATGCTCGCATTGGCGAGATGAAGTTCATACGTGCTTTATTGTATTTTAACCTAGTAAGAATTTATGGTGATGTTCCATTGGTAACAGAAGAAACAGTCGATCCTACTGAATACTTTGGTCAGGGACGTACGGCTGCCAGTGAGGTTTATTTGCAAGTAGAAGAAGATTTGCTGGAGGCCATTAAGCTTTTACCAATCGTACCTGATACCCCTGGCAGAGTTAGTAAAACAGCTGCACAAGCTTTATTGGGTAGGATGTATATGACACAAAGAAAATTTGATGAGGCAAAGATACAATTGCAGGCTGTAGTCAATAGCAATCAGTATAGCTTAATGGAAAATCCAGTTGACATTTTCGATACGGACAACGAATTGAATGCAGAAGTCGTTTTTGCTGTCCAGTTTTCTTCGGGGACAAATGGAAACTCAGAGGGAAGCGATGCATTTGTGCAATTTTCCCCATCCGGGACAGTAAATGGGGCCAAAGGCCACAACTTACCCAATAGAGATTTTATTCAGTTGTACGAAGAAAATGATTTGAGAAAAGAGGCCTTCATAGGTGTAACAGAACAAGGAACGCCTTTTTGTAAAAAATACAAAGAACCACTCACCGTACCTGAAGATGGTGAAAGCGATTGGCATGTAATAAGGTATGCCGACGTTTTGCTGATGCTAGCCGAAACTGAAAATGAAATGGGTAATCAAATGGCTGCTTTGAGCTTATTGAATCAGATCCGCAATCGTGCCGGACTCGAAAATGCACTAGCAAGCAGCCCTGAAGAATTAGATAAAGCCATCGAATTAGAAAGAAGACTTGAACTGATAGGAGAGGGGCACCGTTGGTTTTATCTTCTACGAACCGGAAAAGCGATAGAAACCATGAATGCTTGGTTTGAAAACAACACCAATTTGGGAATTACCATTGAGCAGAATGATTTGTTAATGCCTATTCCACAGAGTCAAATAGATACAGATCCTGCCTTGACTCAAAATCCTGGATACTAATAATTCACAAAAACTTAACCCACAGAGGCACAATCATTGAGACAATATTTTATAGGTTTATAAATAGGTGGATAAAATGTACTTGATATTAATATTGTTTAGGTGTTTAGAGGTGTAGGTGTTTAGTATAACTCACTTCTATCTGCGGTGAAGTGTCTATATAGCAAGCAATTTGACTTAGTTCGAAAAGATGACATCATAAAGTAATAGTTATTTTGTCCAACCACTTACTTCTGTAACCTAATGGAATATTGATTGTGACTCTACTTAAAAAAATACACTCAGGCGATAGAAAAAGCTTTGAAGGCTTATACAAAGCATTTCACAAGCGGGTGTATTTTTTCTCCCTTAAAAGCACACAAAATGAAATAGAAGCGGAGGATCTTACCCAAACGATCTTCATTAAGATATGGGAAAATCGCAGCAAACTCTCCTTAAGTATTCCCTTAGAAACGCAGGTATTTAAAATTGCAAGAACAACGACTATAGATTTCTATAGAGCTAAAACAGCACAACAAAAACTACTACACAAGTACAAAGAACTCAACGGTCATAGTGTAAGCGATGAAACCGAAAGTATCAAACCTAAATTAGATTCACTAAACAGAGCCATTGAAGAATTACCCAAGAAACGCAAAGAAATTTTCAAACTTAGCCGTTACCATGGCTTAACGCACGAAGAAATTGCCCAAGAATTATCCATCTCAAAGAATACGGTCCACGTTCAGATATCTAAGGCATTGCAAACATTGAGGAGTAAACTTACTTAAATGTCTAACAGAGTAAACATAGATAAATGAGCTTGATTTTTACTCATAACTAATGTCCCTTGTATGGTGTGTAGAGTATAGGGTGTAGTGTTATTTACCCGCTACCCGCTACCCGCTACACTCTACACCCTAAACCCTAC
>JBCBCD010000313.1:0-7507 GCA_038530915.1 Bacteroidota bacterium | reverse complement strand
TGTGGCATTAGGTGTTGATTTTTCAATACATTAGCCAAGTGTCCTGAAAAAAATCAGGAAGACTGAAACAGGAGAGGTGCTCGAGTGGCTGAAGAGGCACGCCTGGAAAGCGTGTATACCCCTAAAGGGTATCGAGGGTTCGAATCCCTCTCTCTCCGCTGATTAAGGATTTATTTTACTGCTTTATAAGTTATTCTATACAACAAAAATTGATCGTAAAACCTTTTTGACTATGCGAAAATTAATAGCTCTACTGCTTGTATTTGGTTTGGCAGTATTCTCATTGAATGGAGTATATGCGCAAGATGACGCACAAGCTACTGAAGAACAGACAGACACTATGGAAACTGCTGAGGAAGCAGCTCCAGCACCTGTAGAAGAAGAGCCAGCAGCTCCTCCTATGGTGGAAGAACCAGCATCTTCTACTGCAGATCTTTCTGGATACCAATTGTTGAAGAAGTACTTCATCGATGGTAGCTGGATATTTATGAGCTTCGTATTGGTTTGTTTGATTCTTGGTCTGGCATTTTGTATCGAGCGTATCCTTACGCTTAACATCGCTACTACCAACACCGACAAGTTATTAGCTCGTATCGACGAAAAGTTGAAAGCTAGTGACTTAAATGGTGCTATGGAAGTATGTAAGTCAACGCCTGGCCCAACAGCAAGCATCCTTTATGAAGGTTTAAAAAGTGCTGATGGTGGACCTGAAGCTGTAGAGAAAGCTGTAGTTTCTTACGGCTCTGTACAAATGGGTCTTCTTGAGCGTGGCTTGGTTTGGATTTCTCTTTTCATCGCTATCGCACCGATGCTTGGTTTCATGGGTACGGTAATTGGTATGATTCAGGCCTTCGACCGTATCGAGGCAGTAGGTGACCTTTCTCCATCAGTTGTAGCAGGTGGTATCAAGGTAGCCTTGTTGACAACGGTATTTGGTTTGATCACTGCGATTATTCTTCAGATTTTCTACAACTATATCGTTAATAAGATTGACGGTATCGTTAACAGAATGGAAGATGCTTCTATCGCATTGGTAGACATCATGGCTGAGAATAATGTTTTTAACAAATAAGAGAAATCAATTTTATTATGTATAATTTTCTAGTAAGAAATGGTCAAGCAGTTGCCTTTCTACTGGGTGTAGCGATTACAGTAATCTTCTTGATTAGTGTAGTTTCAGGTATCTCTGCTTTCAATATGTTACCTGAAGATCAACAAGATCAAACTTCAATCTTTGATGTAGGATTGTATGGTGCGATCGTTTTGGTTATCGTTGCAGCTATCGGTATGTTGGTATTCGGCTTGTTTCAAATAGCTACCAATCTTAAAGGGTCTGTGAAAGGACTTATTGGTTTGGCTGTTTTGGTTATTATTTTTATCGTAGCATACACTTCTGCTAACGGCGTTCCTGAAGGAGCTGTAGCTGCAGCTGCTGACAAAGCAGGTGGCCTTAGTCCAGGTAACCTCAAGTTTATTGGTGGTGCTATCACTACAACTTTAATCTTGATTGGTATTGCTGCATTGGCTTTCGTTTTCTCAGAAATTCGTAACTTCTTTAAATAATTTGTGCTATGGCAGCTCGTGACAGAATGCAGAATGAAATCAATGCAGGTTCTATGGCCGACATTGCTTTCTTGTTGTTGATTTTCTTCTTAGTAACAACAACCATCGTTGAAGATAAGGGTATCACCGTTAAGCTTCCACCTTGGTCTGATGAAGAACCAGACATTACTAAACTGAAGGAACGTAACGTTTATGCAGTTTTGGTAAATGCTCAAAATCAACTACTAGTCCGTGGTCAGCTTATGCGCATCGAAGATTTAAAAGAGAATGCTAAAGAGTTTATCGCTAATCCTCAACAACGTTCGGATTTGGCCGAAAAACCCACAAAAGCAATCATCTCTTTAAAGAATGACCGAGGTACTGAGTACGACACTTATCTGAGGGTTTATAATGAGCTCAAAGCAGCTTATAATGAACTTTGGGATGAAATGTCGCAAAGAAAGTATGGTGTACCTTACTCTGATGATATGCCTTATGCTTATCGTAAAGCAATTAAGAGTGAAATACCATTTGTACTTTCAGAAGCAGAGCCTACTAACTTTGGTGAAGAATAGTCTCTGTTCCGTTTAGGTTGAAGGAGAATTACCGTTATATCTTTTTTTAATCAGCTGTCTTTTGATGGGCGGTCAGAAAAAAATGTGAGTTATGTCAAAGTTTAAAAAGAAAAGAGGTAAAGCAGATCCGGCGATCTCAACAGCATCGCTTCCTGATATCATCTTCATGCTTCTGTTCTTCTTTATGGTTGTTACCGTATTGAGAGATTCAGAGTTGAAGGTATCAGTTTCTACTCCTTACGCGTCAGAGTTGACTAAATTGGAAGAGAAATCTCTAGTAAATTACCTTTATATTGGAAGGCCTATGAAAAAATTCCAGGCTCTTTATGGTACTAAGCCACGTATCCAATTAGGGGATAAATTTGCTGATGTTTCTGAAATACCTTTGTTTTTGGAGCAACACAAAGTAAAAGTACCAGAAGCAAAACGTCCAAAAATTACTTCTTCTCTTCGTGTAGATGGGGAAGTTACAATGGGAACTGTTCAGGATGTAAAAACTGAACTTAGAAAGGCGGGTCAATTAAAAGTGAATTACTCAGCTAAAAAAGCTGTGCAATAATTTTACTTTCTAAATACCTTACAAAAAAAGGCTTTCCATGCGGAAAGCCTTTTTTGTTGATATATAGCTTATTTTATCTCAGCCTATCCATCGACTTTACCAATTTATGGTCCTTCTTGATTGCTCGGTATGCCAAAGTCAATAATACAACGGCTACTATTGGGAAAATCAAGCCCAATCCAAACTGCTCATCATTTACAGTATCAGCTGCATTGAAAAATTCAAAGCCTGAATAACCAACAAATGCACCCACCACAAAAAGAGCAGCCCGAGCCATATTCATTTGCAAAGGCCTGTTTTTAAACAAAAAGATGGCAATTACTGATATCAGAATAGCCAATCCTACAATGATCACCATAATCAGATTGTCTTGAACATTGAATATACCATCCTGAAAAATACCTGCAGCTGCTTTTGTAGCACTTGTCGCTAAGGGAAGTGCAAACAACCCACCTAACGCTCCTGCAGAAAGAAAGAAAAAAATAGTCTGTATTCTTTGTATCATGTGGTCCGTTTGTTTTGTAAAGTGAAACAAATATAAGTAATTCAGGTTTTGATGAAGTACATAATCTACACACTCTGTTCATAATGAATTCAAAGACCTTCAATTTGAACTATCAAACTAGCTTCTGGGAAAGCGACTTATTCTTCAAAGACATTCAATACCTGATCATTGGGTCAGGTATTGTGGGCTTGTCAGCGGCTATCACTTTGAAAGAAATGGACCCGAAAGCAAGGGTGCTGGTCTTGGATAGAGGCATGTTGCCCATAGGCGCAAGTACCCGAAATGCTGGTTTTGCCTGCATCGGTAGTGCTAGTGAATTATTGGATGATCTTTCAAATGGGATTTCTGAAGATGAACTTTGGACACTGGTCGAAAAGCGTTACAAAGGACTAGAGACACTAAAAAAGAGAGTCGGTCTGGAAAAAATGGATTATCAGCATTTAGGAGGATATGAAATTTTTGCAGAAAAACAAGAAGCCGTATTCCAGTCTTGTATGGATCAGCTTGACGATTTCAATAAAGCATTGAAGACAATCACTGGATATGACCAAACTTTAGAAGTTCAGGATGAATCAACTTCTAAGTTTGGCTTTCATCAGGTTAGGCATTTAATTATTAATAAGGCAGAAGGACAAATTCATCCAGGTAAAATGATGGCCGCATTATTAGAAATAGCTCGACAAAAAGGGATAGTAGTTTTGAATGGAGCATCTGTCAATCAATGGATACAAAAGGAAGATGGTGTTTCTATAACTACCAACAATGGAGTTTCAATTCAAACAGAGAAAATGCTTCTAGCTACTAATGGTTTTTCTAATGATTTATTGAGTGATCAGCTAGTAAAGCCTGCTCGTAATCAGGTAATGATTACCAAACCCATTCCCAACTTAAAAATAAAAGGCTGCTTTCATTATGAAGAGGGATATTTCTATTTCAGAAATGTAGGGAATCGGTTGCTCCTTGGAGGAGGAAGACATTTGGCAAAAAAAGAAGAAACTACTACTCAGTTTGGAACAACTACACTCATTAAGAATGCCTTATTGGATTTGACGAAAGAAATCATATTGCCAAACACACATTTTGAAGTGGAACAATGGTGGAGTGGTATTTTAGGTGTAGGAAGTATAAAATCTCCCATTGTTCAACCCATATCTAATTCAATAGTTACGGCAGTACGATTAGGAGGAATGGGGATTGCCATTGGAAGTCTGGTTGGTGAAGAAGGAGCAAGGCTTTTGGCAGAACTTTAAATAAAAATTCACACATCTTTGCGTTTGATTTACCTAATTTTGTGGCTAAAATTTTAGGCTTGAATAAATATAAGTTATCTACTATTTCCTACAGGTCCTTTTTATTAAGTATCATCCTGCTCTGTACAACAGGTATTTCTCTGTATGCACAAGTAGGTACTACTGATTCAACTGAGTTAGGTTCAGATAAGGTGGATATCATTTATTCCGATTCTTCAAGGATTATCAGAAGTGGTGATACTACTTTTCAAAAACTACAGGGATCTGTTGAATTAAAGTTAGATAGCATCTTTTTTTACTGTGACTCTGCCATTATTGTAAATGAGGAAAAGGTCTGGGCTTATGGAAACATTGTTATCCAACAAACAGATACGACTTCTGTCTTTGCCGATTCTGTTTTTTTTGATGTTAATACTTCCATCGCTAATTTAATGGGGGATACAGTCATTCTGGTTAATGGTGCACAACAACTCTACACCAAAGAACTGACTTATGATCTGACTAATAAGGTAGCGACCTATTACAATGGAGCCAACCTCTTCAATGAAGATACACAACTAAGCAGTAAGCGAGGTTATTACTATGTCAATCAGCAAGAAGCTTTCTTCAAGGATAGTGTAGTTGTTATAGATCCTGAATTTGAATTAAGAGCAGATACCTTAAAATTCAATACAGCATCCAGGGTTGTCGGCTTTCTGGGGCCTACTTTAATAACCAGTGATACAAGTCGAATTTATTGTGAAGATGGATTTTATGATACTGCCAATGGGGTCGCATTATTTACCAATGAAGCACAATTTAAACGAGGTGATCAAGTAGGCAAAGCGGACTCGATTACTTACGATGCCTCAGAATCAATTTTCACTTTATTGGGAAATGGTATAGTAGAAGGTCCTGATCAAAAAGCAATAGGCGACACCATTACTTACAATCAACAATTAGATGTTTTCAATATAAATGGAAACGCCTACATCAAAGATGGTGAACGGGTAGTCGAGGCAGATAATGTATTTTATAATGCCAAGGATAAAACGTACAATACTATTGGGCGTTCCTTCATCAGTGATCCTCCACAATTATTACAAGCAGATAAAGTAGATTTTAGTGAAGGAGATGCAGCTGGTTTAGCATTTGGAAATGTTATTTGGCAAGATACCTCTTCAGATGTAACGATAAAATGTGAACAGGCTTACTATGACAGAGAAAGTGATTTTCTTAAAGCCAGTGGAGGTACCTTTGGCCGACCACTCATGATTTTGATCGTTGAAGAGGATAGCTTGTTTTTAGTAGCCGATACTTTGGTAGCTGCAAGAGCAGATGTGATGAAAAGATTGTCTGAAGAAAGAGACTCTGTTCTAAAAGCAAGAGCTGCCATTAAAGCAGACTCCTTATTGGTGGAAAGTCTTGCTGCCGCTGGGGATTTACTACAATCAGATTCATCACTAATCAATAATACGGAAGTATCCAAAGAAATGCTCCAGCTCGATTCTTTATTGAAAGAAGGCCAAACTCAGGATAGTCTTACTATTGATTCTTTGATGATAGAAGAGGAGGTCAGAGATCCTATGAAGAAGGATTCGATGAACATTGCCAAGCTGTCTAAAGAAAGCCAAGCTTTGGATCGTATTCCTACTGATTCTTTAAGTAGAGAGGAGGAAAGTAAAGAGATAATGACAATGGATTCTATGGCAGTTGGCAGTATACTGGCAGATACTATTCTTCAGGATACCATTATTAATGTAGACAAAGTCGATATAGATACCTCTAGGCATCTGTATGCCTTTTTTGATGTTAGAATTTATAAATCAAACCTACAAGCAGTCTGTGATTCTTTGGAATATTCTAGTTTGGATTCTATATTTTACTTCTTTGATGATCCCGTCATTTGGTCCGATACTACTCAGATGTCTGCAGATTCCATACAGATACTTTTAAAAAACGATGCCATTGACAGAGTTTTTATGCGAGAAAAAGGATTTATCGTGAATCGGGAAAAAGAAGGTTTTTTCAATCAAATAAAGGGAAAAGACGTTACTGCTTTTTTTAAAGAGCAGGAAATTGCATCTATGCTAGTCGAAGGCAATGCAGAGAGTGTTTACTATGCTAAGGATGAAGATGATTCTTATATAGCTGTTAACAAGACCGTTTGTAGTGAAATGATCTTGTATTTCAAAGATAAAACAATAGATAGGATAAGATTTTTGAAAGAACCAGAAGGAGAAGCAGATCCCGTTGAAAAAGGAAATCCCTTCGATAATTTATTCCAGGGTTATCGCTGGAGATACGATGAACGCCCTAAAAGCAAAGAAGACTTGTTTAAGAAAGCCCTAGGCCAAAATTAAGGAACATGAAAAAGTTAGCAGTATTTATTTTTTTTGTATTCTTTCATATTTCTGCTTTTGCAAATCCTGAAGCATCGGCTTCTGAGGCTAAAACAGCTTATGAAGCAGGTAATTACGATCTAGCTTTAAAATTGTATGATCAATTAATTGCAGATGACTATTATGCAAAAGAGTTGTATTTCAACGCTGCCAATGCAGCAGTGGCTAAGCGAGAATATGGAAAAGCGATATTGTATTTAGAAAGAGCGGCACTCCGCAATAGGAATAATTCAATGATTAAGCAAAATCTTGATTATTTGCAACAAGAGGCTTTAATTGATAAGATTGACCGATTGCCAAAATCAGGGATCGTTGCTTTTTGGGAAGCTTTGTATTTAATCTTCAGTAGCAATACATGGGCTGTATTGGGACTTTTATCCTTTTGCTTGGCAATAGCTGCTTTCATCATTTGGCAAATGGGAAAAAATAGAACAAGAAGAAAGCAAGGTTTTTTTGCTGGGATTACTCTTGTGATTTTTAGTGCCTTGTTACTGCTTTTCTCATGGAGCAATTACCTTCATATGTTCAAACACAATAGGGGAGTGGTTATGAAAAAAGAAACAGCATTAAATATAGCTCCTGACCCGGATGCTCAATTGGTTTTAAATTTGCATGAAGGAACTACTTTCACCAAAATAGACGAACTGGAAGGCTGGATAAAGATTCGCCTTGCTAATGGAAATGAAGGTTGGATT
>JBCBCD010000312.1:0-7480 GCA_038530915.1 Bacteroidota bacterium | reverse complement strand
CCGATCGCAGCTGTAGCAGCCAATTTTGGTACAGCTGCTCCGGTACCACCACTTGAGCCTGCAGGCACATGATCAGTATTGTATGGATTCCTGGTCGTTCCAAAAGTTGAGCTTTCTGTATGTTTTGGACTAAATGCCCATTCTGCCATATTGGATTTGGCGAGGATGATAGCACCAGCATCGATTAATTGCTGGACCATGACCGCATTTTCTTCTGCATAAAAATCTTTTAAGATTAAAGCTCCGGCGGTTGTCACCATTCCGGTGGTAATGAAGTTGTCTTTTACAATCATTGGGATGCCGTGTAAAGGACGTAAGGCACCGGTTTTTTGAAACTCTTGATCCAGGGCCTGTGCTTGATCTACCGCATCAGGGTTCAATACTGTAATGGCATTTAAAATACTGTCTTTTTGAGCAATACGTTCCAGATAAGCAGCTACAAGCTCTTCAGCGGTATAATCACCATCGTTATACGCTTGATGAATTTGTGCCACCGTCAATTCCTCTAGCTTGATGCCAATAGATGTAGTGTTTTGAGGCTGGTTTTCACAACTAAAGAAAATGAGAATGCTGGACATTAGAGCAAAGACGAAGGGATGTTTCTTCATTTAAAAAGGTTTTCCTTTAAGATAAAATAAAATTTTGTACAAAGTAAAAGGCCTGAATAGCACTAAGTGCTGTCCAGGCCTTTTACTTTAAATAGAGTTTATTTCTACTTTTCCAACAACCTAAACGCTTTACCAAAATCCGGCATGCCATGACCTACAAAATTATCCGGATCATCAGTTTTATTGCAACTTTGAATCAAAGCATCGATGATTTCTTTATTGGTTTTTCTGGGAAATGCTTGCCACAAACAGGCTACTGCTCCAGCCAATATAGGAGATGCATAAGAAGTACCACTACCATAAATTAATCTCCATCCCTGTACACCAGGTGTAATGATTTGTGCTCCAGGAGCAGATAAATCAGGCTTAATCCTTCCATCTGTAGTAGGACCAATAGACGAGAAACCTGCATATTGCCCGGCTAAATCTGTTGCTCCAACTGTCAGCATGTATTTGCTATCTCCTGGTACCGTGATGTATTTCCATTTACCATTGCCTTCATTTCCTGCACTTCCAACGACAATCATTCCTTTATTATAAGCATATTCACAAGACTTACTGGAAAGAGATAAATCTCCATTTAAATCTTCATAAGTATAATCCATGCTTTTATCCGTAAATTCTGAATACCCCAAAGAGATATTAACAACTTCTACACCTAAGCTATCTGCATATTCTAAAGCAGCAATCATATTGCACTCCTCTAAAATGTATTCTCCCTTAACATCTTCCGTTTTCAAACAGATGTAATCAGCCAATGGGGCAGTACCTACAAATAAGTTGGGTGCATTAGAAGCCATAACAGCCAATACTTGTGAACCATGTGTAGAAGCTTTAAAAACACCTTCAACTCTATCTACAAAATCATAGGTATGCTTATATTCAAGGTGACTAAGGAAAGGCATTTTATCTACATTGATAAAACCACCATCCATGACAGCGACCTGTATCCCTTGACCTTTGTACCCAAGATCGTGCAAGGTATCCGCATTCATAATGCGAATTTGTGGAGTGCCTAATCCATGGAAATAATCAGGAAGTATCAAGTCTTCATTCAATTCTGTCATATTAAAGGAGGGAGTGCTGTATTTGCGCTCCGCTATAAAGCGACCTACATATTTGACAGACTTTACAAAGTTTAATTCCTCTACCTTATTAATTTGTTCTTTGCCAATGGCAATCGTAACAGCATTCAACCATTTGGACTTACTATGTATATCTGCACCTAAATCGACCAATTGGTTGACGTATTCCTGTGAAACCGGTAAATCACTTTCCTCTATAGTAATTCCTTGTCTAAGCCTTCGGTCAATAGCAGACTGAGACAAAAATACCAATGGGTAGCTTAGAAGAGTACTGTCTTTTCCGCCTTCTAATTCTACCCAATAATAGCCAAGACTGTCATTGTATTGAGCAAAAGAAGGAGTAAGCTGAAAACAAAATATTATAGTAGCTACGAAAAATATGATCTTGTGCATTTATGTGCGTTTGAGATGAGTACAAGCAAAAGTCGAATTTACACAATGAAAATTGAATGCTTATCATCTAAGTTTAGACAAACTCAAGATTTAACTTTGCTATAAATCTTTCATCCAATTTTTCAATGATGAATTCTGGAAACTTATTCAAATTAAGCGGACGGTTAAAATTATACAGTGTATCCTTTATATGATTACCATGGAAAACCCTTCTGGGGTTTTGTTTTTGGTAAAATGCTTTTTTATTAGCTCCTTTTAATAGTGGTTGTGGTTCTTCACTAAGCGTTACATAGAAAAAATCAATCTTTTCCTCTGTATGTATATGTTTTTGAAAACCTTTTTCTTCTGCTAAAAACAGAGAAACGCAATTGCCCTTAACTTCAAATTCAAAAGCAACAATTTCATCTAAGGGTATTATCTTTTGAAATTTAATTTCATTTTCTTCCCAACTAACCTCTTCATAATCCAGCTTATCGTTATGACCACCTACAGCACGGATAGCTTTTAGTGTGTATTCAAACTCTTTGAGGTCGAATATTTTTAGGTAAAGTTCGGTAACAAAAAATGGACTATTGCCATAAACTATAAAATGGCATTTATTGGTTGGCGGATTTAAAAATGAAAATATGTTTTCCTTGGCAGCCGTAAAATCCTCTTTCCATCCGTTCAATCGTTCAACAAGCTCCGGCCGATAGGGCAACATTTGTAATGCCGACAAATTGATATTCATTTCAAAGTCTTCAATTTGCCGAGTAATTTTGTCCATTTCTTGAGTCAATTGGTTGATTTTCTCATACCTAGATGCTTCCTGTTTGTCTTTCCAAAAGCTCTTTTCATTTTGGATTCTCTTTCTATTAAGGAAATCATATTCACTCAATAGCCTTGAGTATAAAGACCCTTCTTGTAATTGTGCTATGGTTCTTCTTAATGAACTCGAATGATCAGCATAATTGATGATCTCCAATTCTTCCAATAAAAGCTCAAGTCCTAGTGGGTCTTCTACTATTTTAATGGTAACTTGTTCGTCTGTCAATCCGATTTGTGCTACCAATTGATCAGTAAAGTCGTATTCGTTGAGTTTGATGGAAAGTGGGATATTTAATTTTTCTCTTATGATGCGCTGCAGGTAGCGGGCACCATAATTACTGTTGTAACCCAAATAACCCAACAAGTCTAGCACATCCGGTTCTATTTGTAAGCTAAGCTTTCTAAATTGTATCCCTTCCCTTGATTTAAGCTGTTTGATCTCCCGGTCCACTATAAAGCGAATGGTATCCGCATCGAGTGGTGAAAAAGGAATGATTTGATTGATTCTGTTAAGTAATTCTGGTCTGAAATGCATGCGAATAGCAGACTGAAAATGCTCATTCACATCACTGACACTGATCTTTTTATTCCAGCCAATTCTATTGGTCTGTAAGGTACTTGCACCTATATTAGATGTCATTATGATGATGGTGCTACAAAAGTTGACCACTTGCCCGCGACTATCTGTCAAACGACCTTCATCTAGCATCTGAAGTAGTAAATCATAGAAGTTGCTATGTGCTTTTTCTATTTCATCAAACAAAAGAATAGCAAAAGGAGTACGACTAATAGCAGATGTAAGCACTCCATCGGAATGGGCATCTGTACCTATCAATCTTAAAACATCATAAGGACTAGAGTATTCACTCATATCAAAACGAATGAGTCTATTGCGATGTCCAAACATGAACTCTGCTAATACCTTTGCCAGTTCTGTTTTACCCACTCCTGTAGGCCCTACAAAAAACAAAGAAGCTATTGGCTTGCCCTGTGGGATCAAACTAGCCTTTACTGCTTTTAAAATCTTTACCAAGCTATCGACAGCAGCTTCTTGCCCAAATACACTCTCATTAAATTGCTTTTGTATTTTCGGTGCGTCCAATGCTATTGTAGGATTAACCATAAATTCAGGAATACCCGACTCCGAACAGAAATAATCATAGATAACCGACTTTGTAATAACTTGTTGTTTGGTATTGGTTGCCTTGATTTCTTTTTTATGGTTGATAAGGATACTTTCCAAAAATCGTATGGGTTTACCTGGCATGCCTGCATAAGGAGTAAACCTTTTATTAAGATGTATAACCTCCCTGATGGCATCATCATTCACTTTCAATTTTTGTACATCGGCAATATCTTTAACCTTCTTAACAATAATGTTTTCTAGCTTTTCTTTAGGTTCTTCCAGGCGAATCACATGAAAGTTGGAAAGGTAGTTGGGACTTTGAAGCTCAATTCTGGCTAATTCTTCCTCCGTACATTCAGTGATCACAGATATTTCACCTCTGCTCAAATAGGTTCTCAGGTATTCAGCCATACTAACACTGTTGCCCTCATATTTACCTACTTCAAATAAGTCCATCAGGTTTCTTATGAAGAGCAAATCGGTTTTTTGCGCCAACTCTTTGCATAAAAAAGCCAGATTGTCTTGCCATCCGGTATCTTTTGTTAACTCTTTGATCAAAGTAGAAGCAGTAGTTTCCCAAATTTTTCCTTTGATTTTATTTTTACCAAACTTCCTGGAAGCCTCCCATACCAATGCTGTTTTTCCAGTACCTGATGCACCAACCAGCAAGACATTTTTTGAAAATTGATTGGAAAGGCATTGTAGCATTTGCTTCAATTCGTCATCTCTACCATAAACGACTTGCCTATCTATTTTTATGGCACGGCCCACTTTTGAAAGCAAATCGGTTTTCTTTTCCTTTTCTAAAGACTGAATCTCTCTTGGTGTGGGGACATCTAATTTTAGTTCTTGCTTAATTAGTTCGATGGAGTCATACCAAATGGAAGTAACTACATTTTGGACGACCTGTAGTTTTTTTTGCTGTATGAAATTCAATTTAATGGTACACTGCAAGCGATCCATGAGTTCCTCTAAGCTTTCTGCATAAGCTTCGATTCTTAAGACTGGGACTATCCCCCAATAGCTATGTTCTGTGAACTTGTAATAAAAGCTGAATTCCAACTCAAAATCAGGATAGCTAAATCTATCTTTTGATGCTCCAAATGCAACACTTAGCTTTTCCTGATAGAAATCTCCATTCTGGTATTCATCGAGCATATTATCCAAAGCTCCTTCATGTAGGACCTTCTTCTGAAATGCATTACCATATTTTTTCGCCAGATTATTGATCTGTTGTCCAATAACGAGAGAAGTTTCATCTGATAAAGGACTGTACATAAAGTTACCCGAACTAAGATTTAGTTTGAAGGCATAAAACGGTATAGTGATTCCAAAAGACATTTAGCTATTCTTGAGTTTAGCTTTAAAACTACTTATTTTCTGAGAAAAGTGGAGGCTCTGTTCTCAACTTTTAGTGACTTATACGATAACAAAACCTTCTTCTGAATTTCCAAATTGCACATGGAGGTCATTTAAATACCTGATCCCACTGATCAAAGCTAATAAAGCATCGATATGATGCCAATCTGGTGTAGGACCAATTTTGAATTGACTAAAATCAGCTTGATCATTTTTAGTTTGTCCGATTTCTTTTAAATAGGTGATGAGCATTGTTCGAATACCTGGAATATCTTCTTTTTTCTTTTTGTAATTGTGATCTTTCAGTCCCAGGATATCAGCCAACTTAGAAGGATAAATTTCAACAAATTGGACTTGCTCATTTTCCAACTCATTCCGGAGGCGCATGGCTCGGGCGGTAAGTCCACCCAAAAACATTGGTGACATGGCACGCATGTTTTTGTCAGCTTCTCTGTAAAAATAGTCCTGATACTTTTTGGGTTGAGTATAGACTCCTGGTAGACTCATGGGAGCATCCAAAAACACATAATTGGGTTGGTTAGATGCTACCCACTGTATGATCATTTGATCGGCATCTTGCTTTTTTTTGCTTGCCTGAAAAAGGATTTTATCCTTATTAAAATAGGCTAGTACTGTTGTGCCTGCCAGTTTACTTCCATAGTCGATGCCTACCATTTGATCAATTATACTCATTATGACGTTTACTCATGATTTGAAGGATCTTTTCAACAATAGAATCATCATTGAGTTTTTGGTTAAAAACATAATCCGCTTGGGAATAATATTTCGACCGTTCCTCAATTTTAGTTGTGATAAATTCCATTAATGCATCCTCATCTAATTCATGGATTAATGGGCGATGATCTTTCTGAGAAATCAATCTTTCAAGTAACAATGATGGATCAACTTTGAGGTAAAAACTTAAGCCATTTTTTTTGATCCAGTCCATATTGTCGAAAAAGCAAGGAGTACCACCACCACATGAGATAATGGTATTGCTCAAATTAATGGTCGAATGGAGGGATTCTTTTTCACTTTGTCTAAAAAAGTCTTCCCCATGCTGACTAAATATTTGATTGATGCTTAGCCCATTTCTATCAATAATAACATCATCAAGATCGAGATAATCCCATTGAAGTCTTTGTGCCAATCTTTTACCACTATAACTTTTGCCAGATCCCATAAATCCAATCAAGTAAATTCTTTCCACCATATGCTTATAAGAATGTAGGCTTATCTAACTTTCTACTGATTGCAAAGGCCGCATTGATCAAACCAACATGGCTGTAGGTTTGAGGGAAGTTACCCCATTGGCTACCAGTAGGTTGGTGAACATCTTCACTTAACAAACCTAGGTGATTGCTATGTTTTAAGAGGTTTTCAAAAATTTGTGCTGCTTCTTTCACTCTGTTCATCTTAGCAAGAGCTTCTACATACCAAAAAGCACAAATCAAGAAGGTAGATTCGGGTTCCCCAAAATCATCAATGTGTTTGTATCTAAAAAATAAACCGCTCTCTGTTCTCAACTCTTCTTCCAACACGGCCACATGTCGTTTGGCCTTATTGGAACGAGGATTCAGATAGCCCATGTTAATCAACTGCAATAAACTGGCATCAAGATTCTTTGTGCCAACGGCCTGAGTGTAAACTCCACGTTCTTCATCGTAACAACGTTCGATCATTTCACTAGAACGCTTGATCATTTGCTGAGCTTTACGTATCATGGCATTGTTGCCAATATTTTGACCTATCTTTTTAGCCGCTTGACTTCCGGCCCAATGGAAAAGAAACGTATAGCAATGCAATTGAGACATGCCTCTAAATTCCCACAACCCATTATCAGGCTCTTCCATGGTAAATTCAATCATTTCCAGACAATGATTGGCTAGCTTAACCAAGGAATTACCAGCCTGACTTACCAATCTTTTATCTGAGAAAAGGGGTAAGATGGTCACCAAAACCTGTCCGTACACATCATTTTGAATGTGTTCATAAGCTTGGTTTCCTATTCTAACTGGTTTTTCCCCTTTGTAGCCATCCAAGTCCAGTATTTTCTCAATGGGCTCCCGGTCCATAGTTATAGGGAACAATGGGTGAAATCT
>JBCBCD010000311.1:0-7515 GCA_038530915.1 Bacteroidota bacterium | reverse complement strand
AATACCTCTTGGTACCCTTTTGGGATATAGGAACAACCGAAATAGGATCATCCGGTGGTCCCCTTTTTAATAAGGATGGCTTGGTAGTTGGTTCGCTTCATGGGGGTTTAGCTACTTGTACATCAAAATCTTATGATAAATTTGGGTGGTTTGCCTATTCCTGGGAAGGAGGTTTGACCAATAGTACACAACTCAAATATTGGCTGGATCCCATTGGAGAAGCTCCTATCCAATTGGAAGGGAGAGAAGGAAGGAAATGCAAATTGAATATCGCACCTAATAATTTTTCTGCCTCCATCTGCTTGCAAGATACTGCGACCTATAGCTTTGACCTCAATCAGTATTTTCAGGAAAACACACAATTCGACATTTTACAACTCCCTTCCAGCTTAGGTTTCGAATGGGGCAACAATGGAGCTAGGGCGAATGAAACAGTAGAATTAAAACTCTTTACTACTGACGAACTTGAAAGTGGTCGTTATTTCTTACCGATTCAAGCTGTTTCTGAAGGAGAGACACTGACTACTTTTATCGAACTCATCGTTTCCAATACCAGCCCACTACCTGTGGAGCCCATCCTGCCACTTAATCAACAAAGAGAAATCTCTATCAATCCACTTTTCAGTTGGAAAAGCGGCAATCAGGATGCCAGCTTTAAAATACAGCTTAGTGAAGACAGTCTATTCAACACTATATTTCTTGAAGAAGAGAATTTAGATACTACTGCTTTTGAATTGAATAGTGATCTACCACCAGGTACGGTGTTTTATTGGCGGGTACAGGCTTTTAATCTTTGTGGAGATGCATTCTGGAGTACGGTCCGAAGTTTTAGAACTGCAGAAATAGTCTGTAGTACTATTACTTCAGAAAATGTTCCAATAGAAATTTCTACACAAGGAACGCCTACTATTACTTCAGCAATTACGATTTCAGAACCTGGACAGGTCAACCAAGTAAGTGTATTAAACCTCCAAATTGATCATACTTTTGTTGGTGACCTGGCGGCTGCATTAACTTCTCCATCCGGGACGGTAGTCCGTTTATTTGATCGCCCTGGAGTTCCAGCTTCTTTTGCAGGATGTGGTGGAGAAAACCTGAGACTCGACTTTTATGATGATGCAACATTTACGCCTAACCGGATAGAAACCTTTTGTGGTAATTTGCCTGCCATTTCCGGTGCACACCAAGCACTCGATCCCTTTAGTGTATTCAACAATGAACCTGTACAAGGAGATTGGATCTTGACCATAACTGATAATGCCAATCAAGATGGCGGAAATCTAATTTCTTGGTCTCTAGATATTTGTGCTTCTCGTTCTAATGGCATAAGTTTGATTACACCTGAAGTTATACTTGAAAACTGCATTGTCAATACCTTGATTTTTCCACTTTACATTGGAGAAGGTTTCAATGCCGATGGGGTAGATTTATCTATAAATGGCCTTCCGGAAGAAGCAGCTATCAATTTTACCAGAAATCCAGCTTTCCCCGGAGACACAGTTTTAATTTCTATTGCCAACATTCAGAATGTAGGAAAATATTTAATAGAAGTCAGCGGCAATGATAACAATGGAAATATTGTCATTGCTCCTGTGCAGATCAACCAAACAGATAGTCCTACCGCTCCTATCCCGTTAGCTCCCGACAATGAAGAAGTAATTTCTAGTCTGACACCATTTTTCCAATGGCAAGCTGATCCATTAGCCACTACCTATTCATTTGAACTAGACGATGGAGATGATTTTGAAAACCCAATTGTGAATACTCAATTGCTTGAGCCTTCTTTTTTTATGCAAAACCCACTGAGGGCAGGCATCTATTATTGGCGCATTAGTATCAATAATGGTTGCGGAACAGAAACCTCTGAAATTCAATCATTTATCGTATCCAATACGACCAGCAATAACAATTTGATTCCAAGTGGATTTAAGTTATATCCCAATCCTGCTCAAAACTTGATCAATATAGAATTAGGAAAACTCACAACGGATGTATTTTGGAAAATATACAATACCAATGGTCAGGAAATAAAATCCGGAGAGATCCAAAAAGCCAATAGATGGACCACAGAAATTCAGGATTTAAACAGTGGCATACACTTTATACAGATCGTTGGAAAAGAGATAAATATCACCTATAAGATTGTAAAAAAATAGATATCTTTCTTTCAGTCTATGGTCTAGAAAATCTCATGCTAGACCATAGACTATCGACTATAGAAAAAACTGCCTTAAAGATATTGAGTTATTACATCTATGATCTAAGTAGTTTTATGCTTGTAATTTATGCAAGTGGTTAGCAGGGCTTTTGTTATTTTTGACCCTATAAAGCATAACCTATTTACAACAATGAGAATAACAGCGGTATTCCTATTTCTACTTCTAAATGGTCTCTGTTTGGCACAGCAAAACTTTCAACAGACTTTACAAAAGTTTCTTTCTGACCCTGTGCTTTCTAATGCCAGTGTTGGAGTTGCCGTAATAGATTTGGCAACAGGGCAGCTTGTATTAGAAAATGAAATACAAAGAAGTATTGCACCAGCATCCACCATGAAATTGGTGACGACAGCTACTGCACTTTCCATTTTAGGGCCGGAATACAAGTACAAGACGGAATTACTCATAGATGGCTCTATTTCAAAAGAGGGCATTTTAAATGGGAATGTATGGATTAAAGGTTATGGCGACCCAAGCTTGGGTAGTGCGCAATGGGATGTTCCTTCAGATTTGAATACCATCATGCGTTTATTCCGTGGCGCTTTACAACAGAAAGGAATTAGAAAAATCAATGGTTACATCATTGGGGATGGCTCTTATTTTGGATCACAGGCAGTACCTGATTCGTGGCCGTGGAATGATTTGGGTAATTATTATGCAACAGGTCCCTATGGATTAAACATACACGACAACTTATATTTTCTAAGATTCAGGCAAAAACCAAATTTAGGGGCGACACCTTCTATAGCTGAAATTGAGCCCGAAGTACCGGATCTGGTTTTTACAAATGAATTGATTTCCAAAGGAAGAGGCAGTGGAGATCAAGCCTATATCTATGGAGCACCCAGAACTTACGAACGCTATATAAGAGGCAGTATTCCAATTGGTAGCAAACTCTTTTCAATAAAAGGATCGGTACCTGATCCTCCATTATTTGCAGCTCAATTATTAACTGATGCATTAAAAGAAATAGGAGTACTCGTTGAAAAAGGACCTATCACATACAGTGTGTGGAAAAATCAAAATCAAAGTGCTACTAATCTTACTGGCCTTATTGGGAAGAACTCACCTACTTTATCACAAATTATCACTAGAACCAATTATAAAAGTGTCAACCTCTACGCGGAGGCACTTTTAACTACATTGGGGAAAGAAAAAGGTGATCAAGGAAGTACAAGAGCTGGACTGAAGGTTTTATACGATTACTGGAAAGAGAAAGGCATCGCTATGGAGTCAGCTTTTTTAAGTGATGGAAGTGGTCTTTCTCCTAAAACGGCCATCAGTCCTGAAGCCATGTGTAATATACTCTATGCTATGTCTGACTCGCCTTATTACAATGAATTCCTTCAATCCATACCTCTGGCGGGAAAAACAGGTAGTATTGCTAATAAATTTAAAGGTTCAGCAGCCGAAGGTAAATTATATGCAAAAAGTGGTACATTGGAGCACGTAAGGACCTATGCAGGATACTTTACCAACGCGGCTAATAAACAATTTGCTTTTGCTTTTTTTGTAAATTATTACCAAGGTTCGGGGGGAGCTATGCGCAGAAAAATGGATCAATTTCTAATAAATCTTTGTTCAAGTCGATGATAATGATCCGATGGCCTAAAAGTTGGACCAATAAAAAGGAACCTTACGGAACTCGATGTATTTTTGATCTGTTGAATTTGTATAATAAACAACCTGACCATAATGAAGATCAACATTTGCCTCCTATTCATCCTATTCATTACTTTGTCTTGCCAGGATAATACACCCATTTCCAGTCCTTTTGACAACCAAGAGCAACAGCAAGAGGAAGCTTCTGAAGATACAAACATTGATTCTGAAGGAGCAGGGATCAAAGAGGAATACATCAATACCAACCGGGTAATCTGGCAGAAACCTGAGATGATTTTAAATATGTTGGGTAACCTTGATCAGAAAGTAGTGGCTGATTTAGGATGTGGTGAATCAGGTTATTTTTCAAGAAGATTTGCACAGAAAGCGATGAAAGTCATAGCTCTAGATGTGGACCCTGTGGCATTAGCGCACCTTGATTCTATTCGAAAATTTCAAATTCCTGAAGAAATCCAATCTCGTATTGAGCTTCGTACTACTCCTGAAGATCTTCCAAATTTAGAGGAAGAAGAAACGGATATCGTCTTTATCTCTAATACTTACATCTACCTACCGGATCGTATTTCATACCTCAATACTTTGCGCACAAAATTGAAAGCTGGCGGAAGGGTAATGATCATAGACTTTAAGAAGAAACGTACTCCGTTCGGGCCTCCTTCACAAATCAGAGTACCGCTTTACAGGGTTGAACAAGAACTGGAAGAGGCTGGTTTTTCTACTGTACAAACTAATGATACCGCTTTGGATTATCAGTATATAGTAATTGCTTATAAGTAGTTTTTGGTTGTTGGTTGTTAGTTTTTGAAGTGGAATAAATTCCACTTAACTTTTTAATGATAAATAGGTAAAGTTTTCAAAGCGAATGAAAAACTTTAAAATTCTCGAACTTAAGCAGTTTAATGATACCTCCAAATATCAAAAAATCGAAAGTAGTATTTATAAGGACTTAAAGGATGACCATGGATTTGCTACCTACGAGGGTGAATTAACAGACATCAAAAAGTTTATGTCAATTATTGGAAAACGTGCTTACAATCAGGATTTTAGAGATAAAGAAGGTATAATAAGAGTGAAGCTGATCATTGAATGAATACAAGCAATTGGATCATTTTTACTTTTACTGCTATAGTACACTGGTTCGCCGGAATAAATTCCGGCGAACCAGTGTAGAAAAACCAACAACCAAGAACTAAAAACTATCTAACAATCAACTCCTTTCTAGCTGGCCCTGTAGATACCATCGTCACGTTCACACCCAAATAATCTTCAATGGCTTTAACGTAAGACTTTGCATTTTCAGGCAAGTGATCATAGTCTTTGATCCCATCCAGGCTACTTTCCCATCCAGGATAACTTTCCCATTCTATATCTAATTCCCGATCACAAAGATCGTATGGTAATTCATCTGTCTTATTGCCATCTAAGTGGTAATGCGTTCCTGCTTTGATTTCACTAAATGCGTTAAGGACATCGATTTTAGTCATTACCAACTGACTAACTCCATTCAACATGATGGTGTATTTTAGCTGAGGTAAGTCTATCCATCCACAACGACGAGGACGACCTGTTGTAGCCCCAAACTCCGCACCTTCTTTTCTCAACAACTCACCCACCTCATCGTGCAATTCAGTTGGGAATGGCCCTGCTCCTACGCGTGTGCAATAGGCTTTAGTAATACCAATTACTTCACCAATGTGTTTTGCAGCCACCCCTAAGCCAATACACACACCAGCTGTAATTGTATTTGAAGAGGTTACAAAAGGATAAGTTCCATAATCAATGTCAAGCATAGATCCTTGCGCGCCTTCTGCAAGAATTTTTTTACCGTCATTTAATGCATGATTGATAAAATATTCTCCATCCACCTTTTTAAGGCTCCTGAGTTTGTTTAAGCTAGCCATCCATTTTTCCTCTTCTTCGGCTAAAGGGAAATCAATAGGTGGATATTGCTGTAAAATTCTCATGTGCTTTTCTTTCAACGTATTATAACGTTGTTCGAAATGAGGATTATCAACATCACCTACTCTCAAACCATTTCTACCGGTTTTGTCCATATAGGTTGGACCAATGCCTTTTAGAGTAGAACCAATCTTAGCTTTTCCTTTGGCGTTTTCTGCAGCAGCATCCAGATATCTATGGGTAGGAAGAATCAAATGAGCTTTATTAGCAACCAATAACCTGTCTTGATAATCTACATCAGCCTCTTCTAATTTTGCAATTTCTTTAGAAAGGGTTACCGGGTCAATTACAACACCATTTCCAATAAGGTTGAGAGCATCTTTTCTAAAAATACCGGAAGGGATGGTATGTAAAACAAATTTTTGACCATTTATTTTGAGTGTATGTCCAGCATTTGGTCCGCCTTGAAAACGAGCAACGATATCATATTCAGCTGCCAAGTGATCGACAATTTTTCCTTTCCCTTCGTCGCCCCATTGCAAACCCAGAATTACATCTACCTTCATTATTTAAATATTGATTTGTTCGTTTGAAAAAACAAAAATAGCTTTTCTTGCAATAAGGTGAGTGTCTTTGTTTAAAGATTCTACAAGAAGTTATAATATCATTGTAAATAAAAAGAGTTTGGGTTACTCCTGAATTTTCTTAATTCCTTCTTCAATACTGTTTTCAATGCAAAGTAAAGGCCAAAGCTTGGTAATTTTAAGCAGTTGTCCCACCTTTTCAGAAGGATTGACCAAAACCATTTTGCCATTAGCAGCTTTTGTTTGTCTTTCCAATTGAATGATGAGATTGATGCCCACACTATTCATGTAATCGATGGCCGACAAATCAACTATTATGTTGTTTTGGCCAGCTTCAATTTTTTTAGTTGCATTGTTAAGCAAATCCTTGTTCGTGAATTCGCTAAGTAGATCATTGACTTTTAAGATCTGTACGCCATTTTGTGTTTCAAAGCTATAGTAGTCGTTCATTAAATGGTGAATTTAAGCTGGGTATTCCAGGGCTTGCTAGCAAACAGTTTCATTAACGGGAAGCTGTTTTTTCACAAGCGCCATCACACTGTCCATAAAGATTTAGAGAGTGATGAGTCACTTTAAAATGCAAAATGTCACCCATCATATTTTTAATTTGTTGAATTCTAGGATCGCAAAACTCAAGCACCTTACCACAATTGACACAAATTAAATGATCATGCTGCTTGAAACCATATGATTTTTCATATTGAGCCAGGTTTTTACCAAACTGATGTTTTTTTACCAAATCACAATTGACCAAAAGCTCGAGTGTATTGTAGACCGTTGCTCTACTCACTCTGTAACTTTGGTTTTTCATATGAATATATAACTCTTCTGCATCGAAGTGATCCGATCTTTTATAGATTTCTTCCAGGATGGCAAAACGCTCAGGCGTTTTACGGTGTCCATTCCCCTCTAAGTGTGAAGCAAAAATATTTTTCACTTCTTTGATGATTGCATCTTGATCTCTACGCTCATCCATGTTTATTCAATTATATTATACAGTTATAAGTAATGCACGAAAGGTATAAATACTCTTTCTTATTATTTAATAACACCTGAAATATAAAAGTGCATTAAATAAGGACAGAATAAGTTCTAACTTGTCCTTTTGCAAAAGTATCTAATTTAGGAAATAAGTTGGATTAAATATTTCAGGAGATGAAGGCTATTTTGAGGCCATCATTAGTATTTTGGTA
>JBCBCD010000310.1:0-7515 GCA_038530915.1 Bacteroidota bacterium | reverse complement strand
GTAATCAATAGCAGTGCATTGAAAAATTGTATATGAATTACCTGTCAGAGCATAACAAGACGAAAGGATAACAAGATGAAAAAGCAGCTATGACAGCATGACAAGATAAAAGGATAACAAGATGAGAAAGCAGCCACGACAGCATGACAAGATAAAAGGATAAAAACATGGAAATTGTCCAATAAAAATAAGGACCTATCTTATTCTGTGATGTTCTGATCCCATAATGTTATTTCGCAAAATTGAAAAGCGAACTTTTCAAACTTGCAGAATAACTCTGCGAAACTCCTTTAACTCTGCGGTTCAAAAAAATGATCAGAAAACTCCTATTGATCAACAAGAAAATCGAACTTAAATTCAAGATCACAAGATCACAAGATCACAAGATCACAAGATCACAAGATCACAAGAGCTTCCCCGCAATAAAAGCCGTCGTCCAACAAGATTGAAAATTATACCCACCCGTAATCGCATCTACATCCAATACCTCTCCGGCAAAATACAGATTGGGACATGCTTTGCTTTCCATTGTTTTAAAATTGATGCTTTCGAGGCTGACGCCACCACAAGTGACGAATTCCTCTTTAAAGGTGGTTTTACCTTTTACGTTGTAGAGATCGTTGGTGAGTATATTGACGAGTCGGTTTAGCCCTTTTTTGCCCAGTTCTTCCCATCTTCGGGTAGAGGGGAGGTCTATTTTTTCCAGCAAAAAATGCCAAAGCCTTTTAGGAAGTAAGTAAGGACGGTAGTTGGCTAAAATCTTGTTGCTATGGGCTTTGACAATTTCTTGTAGGTCATTGAATACTTCCTCTGTATTTTGAATGTTGACCCAATTCACCTGGACTTGAAATTCATAATTCATTTCGCTTAGTATTCGAGCACCGAAAGCGGATAATTTTAAGATAGAAGGACCACTCATGCCCCAATGCGTGATTAGGAGTGGACCGTCAGATTTAAGTTTGGTGCCGGGTATCCTGGTGATCGTATTTTCTACTACTATGCCCATGAGGTTTCTGACCTTTTCGTGTGGCATATTGAAAGTAAAAAGGGAAGGAACCGGATCTTCTATAAGATGCTCTATCTCTTCCAACCAACTTAAGCCTCTTCTTTTGGGCGAACCTCCGGTCGCTACTACCACTTTGTCAAATACCTGTGCTTGGTATTCTGGTTTGATAAAGTGCAATTCCAGTCCATTGGGAGATTGGTGGATGGATTTGACGCCCATGCCTTTTTTAATGGCTATCCTATGTCTTCTGGCTTCTTGCAAAAAACAGTCGATGATACTCTGTGAATCTTGCGAAACAGGAAAGACACAATTGTCATCTTGTATCATCAAAGGAACACCTCGGCTTTCAAACCAGTCCATGGTGTGTCTGGTATTGAAAGAATGGAAGGCCTTTTTGAGCTTTTTCCCCCCTCTTGGGTAGGCTTTCATTAATTCGGGAATAGATGTACAACCATTGGTCACATTGCATCGACCACCTCCGGATATTCTAACCTTGGATAGTAATTTCTGTGATTTTTCGAAGATAACCACAGTAGCATCCGGATGATTCTGTTTGACTTCTATGGCTGAAAAAAAACCGGCTGCTCCACCACCAATGATTGCAACTTTCATTTGTCATGTTGTTATGCTGTCATGTTGTTATGCTGTCGTGCTGCTATATGACAGCATAACAACATTCAAATTGTTTACATTTCTTCCAATGGGGTAGCGGTAAATCCTGCTACATCCCAATTCGCTAATTTAGCACCTGCTTGGTAACTACTCTCTAAAAAGTTCAATAAATCTTCTCTGGGCGTATCAGATTGTATCAACTCGTGATAAAACAACATGGCCATCGGACTTCCGTTGTTTTCTACCCATTTTGCATAAGAAGGCAGAAGTGGCTCTTGATCCAATCCTTCGGGTGATGGGTAGGTATATGAATAAAATGCGGGCTGAGTCACTATATCGTCACCTGCCCAAAATCCAAAGCTGATTACTTCATGTGAGTAAGCATCCTTATCAGATAATCTCATGTTGGGATCCAATGCCGGGGCTTTCCTTCCGGAAAAACGAGTGATGGTAAAATCGAGGTGGTGCCAGTACAAATGAACTGGACAGGTTTTACCATAAAAGCGACCACTGAATTCATTGAAAACACCTTCTAACCAAACCAAGATCTGCCAGAATTTTTTCAAATATTCCTTATCGTAATGGTGATAGTTTTCAATTTCTTCAAATTTTTGATCGATGCCCATATCGAATGGCTTATCCACTATATTTACCTCAATCTTCAACTCTGCCATTGTTGCTTTAAATTGCTTATAGAACTGTGCAATAGTCAATCCATCTTTCAATGGGATGATGCGCTCTTCACCCAAGCTAGTCGAAACTTCTAATTGACTTTTATGAACATTGTATAGTAATTCAAAAGAATTGACGCCATCCGGATGTGGTATATTCCCGGTGCTAAAACCATTAACGGTAACATACTCAGTGATAAACCACCAGTGGTTTTTTCTCGGTGTAAGTGTTAACCTAACCTTGCCTATGATTTGCATGATAAGATGAAAAGTCGTGCGAGTCTCTTTCCAATTATCGTAGGGAAGAGTCGGTAATGTGTTGGTGCTCATGATGCAGATTCTTTTAATTATTTACACTTTGAGGTCTAAAGGAGTAAAAGTCTAACAATTAACTTATTAGACTTTTAGACCCTTCGACCATTAGACTAAAGCATCTAATTTTAATAATGATTTTTATTTGTACCTGAATTTAAAATGATGATACATTTTGATAACACCTCAGTCATATAAAGTACTCTAAATTGTTGAATTTTTTAATTGTCTTTTGCCAGTTCATCTACTGCAGCTTCTATCCAGTCTGTTTCCTTATTGAGTTTTATTTCTGGTGGGTAGCCATTGTATTCATAGGGAAGGCGTTTGGGATATTTTCTGGTGGTTATGATAAATACAAATTGACTGGGTGTTTCCAAACCTTTTATAAATCCATAGGCAAAACCTCCATAAGTGTTTTGCCCCATAGTGGTTACCTTTTTAATGGAAGAAACTTTCATGGCTACTTCTTCACAAGCACTGGCACAGGCGCCATTGAATAGAAATACTACTTTTTTAAGTTCTTTTTCTTTTTTGACCAGCTTTAGTAATTGATTGTACATTCTTTCGCCACCACCTCCATTGTTGCGGATATCTACAATTAGGTATTTCTTTTCTTTAACAAGTGGGGTAATGCTGTCATAAAAACTGTCCAATTCCCTCCACAGGCTGGCATGAAAACTAGGTACTTTAGCATAATTAATTTCATCATCCAGGCTTTTAAATGATGGCAGTGGTCTTTTTTTGTATTGTATTTCTCCAGTTTCATTTCGTTTGGGCTTGTATACTTTAAGGTGTTTGTCTTTAATAAAGCTTAAGTACTTATTTAAAAGTTTAAGACATTCTTTTTCTTCAGGCTGCTTTTCTTGTATTTCTGTTTGGATAGAAGATTTCCATTCTTCATAAGCCTCAATGTTATTCTTATTGACATTGATTTTGAAACCAGGATGTTCGCTTTCTATCTTTTCTACAATGAATTGATAATCTTCTATGCAATTGCATTCTTGTGCAGTAAGTCCAGAGTACATATTAAAGACAATCAGTAGGAGTGAGATGATTTTATTCATTTGTTGAAATACTTGAATGTATTGGTTAGAAATTCAAACCTATAAAAACAAAAATGGTTGTGACCGCAGGTCACAACCATTTTTAACAACTAAAAACCAAGAACAAAGAACCAATATTACCCCGTACTCTTTAATCCACCCGCCAATGCATTGGTAAGCAGTAACAAGGTCGATAAGAATTCATCATCTTCCGGATTAGAAGTATTCTTAACTGCTCTCCATTCTTTTAAATAATGTATCTGCATTTCGTGCAAAGTATTCAAAGCTTGCTTTCTTCTTGCAGTATTTTCCAATTGACTGTACCTTCTTTCTTCTGAGGTCGCGTCAAACATTACTTCGATCTGATGCAATCCTGATTTGTAATCACTTGTAATCAGCTTCATCAATTCTTCTTTGACATTGGAGTCGTCTATCAAATCAGCGAACTCTTCCATGATGTTCTGATCAGAGTTGAGTAAGTTCGTTTCTACATGGATCAAGGTATAACGCAACAAAGGCCAAACATTAGCCACCGATTGAAGCTTTTCAAACATATCGGGATGTTCGACGCTCAATTTATGTAGTGAAGTACCCAAACCAAACCAGCCTGTAAGGTTAAAACGCGCCTGACTCCAACTAAATACCCATGGTATAGATCTCAAGTCATCCAATGAACGAGTACCTGTTCTTCTGGATGGACGTGATCCAATTTTACTTTTTTCAAGCACATCAATTGGTGTAGCCTGACTGTAAAAAGGTATAAAGTTAGGATGATCAATAAGAGAACGGTAAGCATTAAAAGACAGTTTAGTCAATTCTTCCATCGCTTTGACATGATCTGCTGAAGGTCCGATGCTTGGTTCTGCAGTCATCAACCTAGCCATACCAGACATCAACATTTCCAGGTTGTAATTGGCATTGTATAGGTTGGCAAATTGTTGTGCAATGGTTTCTCCTTGTACGGTTAGTTTCATTTTTCCACTCATACTACCCGCCGGCATACTATCCAGGAAGCGATGATATTTACCACCTCCTCTACTAATGGTACCACCAATACCATGGAAGAAGTATAAGTTGATGTGGTGCTTTTTGGCAGTATCTGTCAGCTTTTGCTCTGCTTTATAGATATTCCATCTACTGGATAGAATACCTCCATCTTTATTGCTGTCACTATAACCCAACATGACTTCCTGGAACGGTTCTCTATCTTTATTCAAAGCCTGATAAGTCGGATGTGTAAAGAATTGCTCCAGTATGTCAGAACCATTTTCAAGATCCTCTATGGTTTCTAGCAAAGGGACCACTTGCAATGGAACATTCAATATACCTACTTCTCGCATGAATAAGTAAACCAACAATAAATCACTTAATGTACGAGTCATACTAACGATCAAGGCACCTATGCCGTCATGTCCGTATTTGCGTATGTGATCGCGTAATACAGTAAAATAGCCCAGTAATTTATCAGCTTCCAATCCACAAGAAACACCCTGTGAAACAAAAGGACGAGTACTTTTCAGTTCTTGATTGATGAACTCAAGTCGTTTAGCTTCATCCCAGCTGGCATAATCATTGTCCTCATAACCGGCTTTTTTTAATAGCTGAGAAATCACTTTTTCGTGATAAGCACTATTGTTACGTACATCTAGTTTGACCAGATGAAAACCAAAACATCTGATTTGTCTTTCAATTGGAAAGATTTGATCAGCTATTACTTGTTCAGCATGGATATTTTCCAGCGATCTTCGAATGATATTGATATCATCCAATAAATCAGCTGGTCGACTATACATTTCATTTTCTTCCTCTATGGTATTCTTTAATTTAACCACCATCAAGTTGGTAAATTGACGCCAAGGCTCATTCGGGTTTCTGTCTACTGCGATTTTGCCTTTTTCACCCAATCGCATGTGGTTTTCAATGATGGCCTGTTCTAACTCTTCACTTACTTCATTGGTTAATGCAGAAAAACTTAATTTTTTGGATAAATCAGTTAGCTGTTCCAAAATCAATTTTAGTGCAGCCTGTCTATTTTCCATTAAAGTAGACTTGGTAAAGTCAGCTGTAACATAAGGGTGACCATCTCTATCTCCACCTACCCAACTACCAAAACTTAAGGTAGGATAGTGCTCTGCCTTGCTCAAATACTTAGGATCTAAGTCTAATGCTTTCCAGGTATTGAGAAGTTTTTGATCACTCAAATGAAGCGTATGTGGAAATACACTTGTAAAATAATGCATCACATTATTGCGCTCATCAGTAAGCTTTGGCTTTTCTAAATAGATTTCACCGGTTCTCCACCATCTTTGTAATAAAATCTTGATATCACGTTTAATAGAATCGCGTTCTGATTTGGACCAAACGGTATTTTCATTTTTTACCAATAACAAATACAGTTCGCGGTGAAGATCAAGGACAGTAATTCTCTTAGCCTCTGTTGGGTGTGCGGTAAGTACAGGTCTCAACTCAATAGAGGTAAGCAATTTTGACATTTCTTCTTCTGAAAGTCCTTTTTCTTTCCATTGCTTAATGGTTTCTCCCCATGAACCTCTAATAGACTCATGCCCCAGCTGATCTTCTAATCTACGTCTGTATTGTACAGCAGCATTTTCTTCAACCATATTCAATAGTTGAAAAGACATACTAAGTGCCTGAATTACTTTATGTTCTTGTATGCCTCTGGGGATAGTGATTAATTCAGTATGATCTGTCCAGGGTAGAAGTCTTGAGATTTGTATTTCATCTAATTCTTCCAGCACTTCCTTGAAACAGGTCATGATGAAGTAGAGATCCGAATGGATTTTCTCTAATCCAGCTTTTTCAATCTTCTGTTTGATCATGTTGGTTGGTGATGTTTTGCTTGTAAATAGTAATTGTAATTTATACACAAACAGCCTAAGAAACAATTATTTTAAGTTAGTATTACTTTAATTCTCTATTCAACACATATCTTGATTCTTCCAGCTGAATGGTTTGATCAGTCAAATGACGCCAACGATAACGGGACGAAAATGGGTGGTCCTTTCCTTCAGCTGTATCTGCCAACATTTCTCCCAGAATAGGTCCCATTTTAAAAGCATGTCCACTACCACCTGTACCTACTGTCAAACCCTGTATTTCGGGGTGATTGTCTATCCAAAAATGTCCATCCAAAGTATCGGTATAAAGGCATCTTCTTGTATAAACAAGCGGTGCACTTTGCAGTTCGGGAAGACATTCAGATAGAAAATCACGCATCTCATTTATTTCATCTTCATTGACATATCGGTCATCTTTATCCGGATCTAAAATTAGACCATCAGTATGTTTGGCCACTTTAACCACTCCATATTCAGATATAAAGGGAAAGCCATACCAGCCAGAACTAGAAATATCAGCCATAAAAACAGGTAATTGGGGATATGAAAAGATGGTTGGGTTTTCCGGCCTCAACCAAAAAACCGGATGTCCAGTCACCTTTATGTAGGAAGATAATTCAGGGAGTAGTTTTGTTGTATGTGCACCCGCCGTTACTATGGCATGACCACAATGAAAAGTGTTTCCTTCTTTTGTTTTTACAGCTTGAATTCTATTGTGATTAATCACAAATTCAGAAGCCGTTTGATATTCATGAATATCGATTTCCAATGAACGGGCATATGCAACTAACTTTTCTATTACTTTAGCTGATTCAGCATAGCCTGCTTTTTTATTATAATGAGCAAAACGGTAATGTTGAGTACCTATGGCGGGAAAATGTTGTTTAATATTAGATTTGTCAAACATTTGAGTGGCGTAGCCTGCTTTTTTTAGTACTTCTATGCTATGCTGTGCATATGCATTGGTAGGATGTGAAAAGCTATTTTGCGAAAGCATTAAAAGACCAGTTTCA
>JBCBCD010000309.1:0-7521 GCA_038530915.1 Bacteroidota bacterium | reverse complement strand
AAAATGGATCAGAAAAATTTTATTGGTAAGCAAGAAAATCGAACTTATAAAAAGATCAAAAGATCGCTTCATCCTTCAAATAATTCCTCACATAATCATCAATCCCACGCTCCAAATCATGAAAAGACTTGTCATACCCAACAGATTTCAACTTTTCCATATCTGCTTCAGTGAAATACTGGTAAGTATCTCTAATGTCGATAGGCGTGTCGATGAAAGAAATATTGGGTTCCAAATCCATGGATCTGAAAGTATTGGAGGCTAAGTCCCAGAAGCTACGGGCTTTACCAGTCCCCAAATTATACAAACCCGAAATGTCTGATCTATTTTGTATAGCAAAGGATTCGTGAAAGAAATAAAGCACATCAACCACATCTTTCACATATACAAAATCACGACTCTGTTGTCCATCTTCATAATCATCTCGATGTGAACGGAATAGCTTCATACCGCCTGTTTTCTTTATTTGACGTACAGTATGGAAAATGACGGAGGCCATTCTCCCTTTGTGGTATTCATTAGGACCATAAACATTAAAGAATTTCATACCTGCCCATTGCGGGGGAGTTTGCGTTTGTTGCAAGGCCCAAATGTCGAAGTCATTTTTGGATTGGCCGTATGGGTTAAGTGGTTTTAGGTTATGAATGATATCATGATCATCCTTGTAGCCCAATTCACCTATTCCATAGGTCGCAGCGCTGGAAGCATAAACCATCGGAATATTTGCTTTTGTACATACTTCCCAGATGGTTTTGGAGTAATTTAAATTCAGTTCGTCAAAGATGGCTACCTCTTTTTCTGTCGTATCTGTTCGTGCCCCCAAGTGAAACATGAAACTCACATCAGCATGATTTTCTTTAAACCAGTCCAAAAAGGCCATGCGGTCCATTTTTTGAGCGAATGCCTTATGATCCAGATTTACATTTTTATCTGCTCTGCTGAATTCATCGACTGCAATAATGTTGGTATGACCAGAGAGGTTCAATTTTTTAATCATACAACTACCGATAAAGCCGGCAGCGCCCGTGACTACGATCATAATCTTAAATTAATTTTTTCACCATGGAATCCTCGATGAAACTCTAGCGACTCCATGGTGAGAAAAAATATTAGTTTTCTTCTACAGTCTCGTACATCTCGAGAGGAGGACAAGTACAAATCAGGTTCCTATCTCCTTTAGCATTGTCAATACGAGCGACTGAAGCCCAGAATTTTCTGCCTTCCTGCAAATACGGCAATGGATAGGCCGCTTTTTGTCTATCGTAGCTGTAATTCCACTCATTGGCAGTGACCATAGCTGCTGTGTGTGGTGCATTGCTCAATACATTGGATTTTGGATCTGCTTCTCCTTTCGCAATCTCATCGATCTCTTTGCGAATTTGTAGCATGGCATCACAGAAACGATCCAGTTCATCTATATCTTCGCTCTCAGTAGGTTCTATCATGATAGTACCTGCAACAGGGAAGGATAGAGTAGGAGCATGGAATCCGTAATCCATCAAACGCTTCGCAAGATCTTCAGCACTGATCAACGATTTGAATGGACGCAAGTCAATAATCAATTCGTGAGCAGAACGTCCTTTTTCACCTACATACAATACATCATATTCGCTTTCAATTCTTGCTTTGATGTAGTTGGCTGTTAAAATAGCGTATTTGGTAGAATCAGTTACGCCCTGAGCACCTAGCATTTTGATGTATCCATATGATATTAGTAAGATACTTGCGCTACCAAAAGGAGCAGCAGATACGGCATGTATGCCTTTTTCTCCACCTGTTTGTATCAAAGTGTGCTTAGGCAAGAAAGGAGCAAGACTTTCATTTACACAAATCGGCCCCATACCAGGTCCACCACCTCCGTGAGGAATAGCGAATGTTTTGTGCAAGTTTAAATGACATACATCTGCATCAATTGCACCTGGAGAGGTTAAACCCACTTGTGCGTTCATATTGGCACCATCCATATATACTTTTCCACCATGATCGTGGATGATTTTACAGATTTCTTTGATTTTTACCTCAAAGACACCATGTGTAGAAGGATAGGTTACCATCAAAGCTGCCAAATTATCACTGTGCTTTTCAGCTTTTTCCCTCAAGTCATCAATGTCTATGTTTCCTTGATCGTCACATTTTACAACCACTACTTTCATACCCGCCATTACTGCACTGGCCGGATTGGTACCGTGTGCAGAAGAAGGAATCAAAGCTATATTTCTATGGTCGTCACCATTCGCCTGGTGATAAGCTCTAATTGTCAATAAACCACTGTATTCACCTTGTGCACCTGAGTTAGGCTGCAAAGAACATGCTGCAAAACCAGTTGCTACAGAAAGATCCGCTTCCAACTCTTCAAAGATTTGCTGGTAGCCTTTGGTTTGATCCAATGGAGCAAATGGGTGGATGTTGGCAAATTCAGGCCAACTTACCGGAATCAATTCCGCTGCTGCATTTAATTTCATGGTACAAGATCCCAAAGCGATCATAGAATGTGTCAATGACAAATCTTTGTTTTCCAAACGCTTGATGTAGCGCATCATCTTAGATTCCGTATGGTAAGAATTGAAGACAGGGTGTGTCAAATAATCAGATTCTCTAACTAAGCTAGTAGGTACTTGTAAGCTATCTTGTGTTTCTTCTGACCATTCGAACTCAGAACCATTTGCCTCAGCAAATACATTTACAACAGCCCGAGCATCTGACAATAAAGTCGTTTCATCTATACTAATTTGAATGCTGTTTTCTGTGTAGAAAAAGTTGATAGAATAAGCCTCAGCTATTGGTTTGATACTGTCAATGGACTCCTGATCAGCTGCTACAGAAATCGTATCAAAGAAATGCTCATTATTGATGATGTAGCCCAAAGCTTTCAAATGATTGGCTACCAATTGGGTAGTAAAGTGGATGCGTTCCGCTATTGCTCTAATCCCTTTAGGACCGTGGTAAGCAGCATACATACCAGCCATTACAGCCAATAAAGCTTGAGCAGTACAAATGTTAGAGGTAGCTTTTTCTCTTCTAATGTGTTGCTCACGTGTTTGCAAAGCCATTCTCAAGGCTGGTTGGCCTTGATTGTCTGCAGAAACACCAATAATTCTTCCTGGAATTTGGCGCTTGTATGCATCTTTGGTTGCAAAATAAGCAGCATGTGGACCACCATAACCCATTGGAACACCAAAACGTTGTGTATTACCTACTACAGCATCTGCTCCCCATTCACCCGGAGGAGTCAATAGTGCCAAACTCATCAAATCAGCGGCCACGGTTACAAATACATTCTTAGAATTGGCTTCAGCTGTCAATGCTCTGTAATCTTCCACAGTACCATCACCGGCAGGATATTGCAACAAAATGCCAAAAGTACGCTCGTCTATATCAAACTCTGATACCGGCTTTACCACGACTTCAATATCAAGTGGTTCTGCACGAGTGATCAAAATATCTAGCGTTTGTGGGAAAACCTTATCCGAGACTAAGAAACGATTGATCGCTTCTCCCTTATTGCGCTTGTTTTTTTGGCTAAAAAACATGCTCATTGCTTCAGCTGCCGCAGTTCCTTCATCCAGCAATGATGCATTAGCAATAGGTAATCCAGTAAGGTCGCTGACCATAGTCTGGAAGTTCAATAATGCTTCCAAACGACCTTGAGCAATCTCTGCCTGGTAAGGTGTATATTGAGTATACCAACCCGGATTTTGGAAAATATTCCTCAAAATTACAGCAGGAGTAATGGTATCGTAATAACCTAAGCCAATGTATGACTTGAATACCTTATTCTTAGCTGCAATCTCCTTAAGCATTCTGTGGTATTCATATTCAGAAACTGCTTCAGAGATATTGAGGGGAGCTGTCAAACGAATATTTTCAGGAACCGTTTCATCTATTAACTGGTCTAGAGACGCCACTCCAATAGTCTCTAACATTTGTTGTAAAGCACCTTCATCAACACCAATATGTCTATTGACAAACTGGTCGAAAAATTTGGTTTTATTCATCATGTTCTATCGATTGCTTGCGTAGCAAAGTGGTTTTGCCGTCAATTAATTTTACAGAAAAATATAAAAAATTATAACACCCAAAAGATGCACAAAGTTACAATTTTTTAACAGCAAGTCTAAACGGTAGTTTTGAAAAGAAAGGAGGGTAGTGTTTGGGGAGTGTCATTATTTTGGGGTTAGGAGTTTAGAGGGTTAGAAGGTTAGTGCTTAGGTTCAAATTAACCCTCTAACCTTCTCACCCTCTAAACTGACTAAGCTTTTTCAATAACGATCGCACTTGCTCCACCACCACCATTACACAAGGTAGCTAGGCCGTAGCGTGCGTCTTTATTATGTAGTACACCATTTAAAGTAACAAGGATACGAGCTCCTGATGCACCTAATGGGTGTCCTAAGGAAACAGAACCACCGTGTACATTTACTTTATCCGGATTGACATCCAATTCTTGATTGAAGGCCATTGGAACTACGGAGAAAGCTTCGTTTACTTCCAGGTAGTCGATTTCGTTCATGTTTAGTCCAGCTCTTTCCAATGCTCTTGGAGCAGCTTTGGTAGGAGCTGTTGTAAACCATTTAGGTTCGTGCGCAGCATCTGCGAAAGAGACGATCCTTGCTAATGGAGTAAGACCTAATTCTTCCATTTTTTCTTTGCTGACAAGGATAATAGCAGCGGCACCGTCATTCAAAGTTGACGCGTTACCGGCTGTGACTGTACCACTTTTATTGAACGCAGGTCTTAGTTTTTTAAGTTTGTCAAAGTTGACGCGTTTGTACTCTTCATCTTCAGCTACCATGAGGGGATCACCTTTTCTTTGAGGTACAGCAACGGGGATGATTTCATCCTTAAAGTAACCTTTTTCAGTAGATTCCGCAGAAAGTGTGTAAGACTTGATGGCATATTCATCTTGAGCTTCTCTCGAAACATTGTATTTTTCGGCAGTGGCATCTGCACATTGCCCCATGATCAATTCGTCATAAGCATCGGTCAAGCCATCTTTCTGTAAGCCATCTACCAATTGGCCATGACCATATTTATATCCCCAACGTGCTTTAGGAAGATAAAAAGGAATATTACTCATGCTTTCCATGCCTCCGGCAACTACTAAGTCATTGTGCCCCAGCATAATGCTTTGTGCTCCAAACATCACAGACTTCATGCCTGAAGAACAAACCTTATTAACGGTAGTGCAAGGAACATCTATACTCAATCCAGCACCGATAGCGGCCTGACGAGCAGGTGCCTGACCTAAATTGGCAGAGATGACATTACCCATAAAAACTTCGTTGACTAAAGCAGGATCAATTTTCGTTTTGTCTAATGCGCCTTTGATGGCAGCACTTCCTAATTGTGTAGCACTAAGGCCGGCAAAAACGCCGCCGAAGCTTCCGATAGGAGTACGGACGGCTGCGACTATAAATACTTCTTTCATTATAATTTGGTATTAATTGACTTGTGAACATGTTTAGAAGGTTAAAGGGTGAGAAGGTTATTTAAAGCTAACCCTCTAAACATCTAACCTTCTAACCCTTTTTAAATCTACAACCTTTTACAGCTTGTGGTTTGCAAATCTATAAAACTGCTATTAAAACAAGGGGGTTGACTTTGGAGTTTTATAATAAAAATAGAAATGTCTTTTAAGGACTAATGCACTGATTTATAATTGTATAAATAAGACAAGAGGGACCTGAAAAAGAAGCTTGACTAATTTAATTTAACATTAAACTTGCATTTGGTTAAAATCCCCCCTATATTTGCAACCCAATTAAAGATCGCGGCGTGGAGCAGTTGGTAGCTCGTCGGGCTCAAGAAAGGGAATTTTTGAAATTAGATCTTACCAACCACTAAAGTAAGTTTCGTACATCAAAGGATGTTATCAAAAAATCTCAAGGGCTGCTACGTCAGAAATGATGTAGTGAATTCTGTCAAATTCGGGGAAGCCTGTTGTGTGGTAATCCCGAGCCAAGCTCTGACAATATGTTGGAGAAGGTGTAGAGACTTGATGGCAGACATCCTCCTTCAAAATTTGAAAAGGATGAAGGGAAAGTCCAGCTCACAAACTCGTAATTCTTGCAAATGAGGCAGCGAAAGCTGTAGTGGGAAGCATAACCCGAAGGTCGTAGGTTCAAGTCCTGCCGCCGCTACTAAATAAAAAAGGTTCAATTCTAAGGAGTTGAGCCTTTTTTTAATACCCCTTCCTCAGCATATCGGCATATACATCTGGTAAAGGACTATTCTCAATTTGTGTGGCTACCTTTTCTATATCATAAGGCACACGTATAAATTCAACCTTTAGGCCATCAGGTCTTTTCATGCTGGTTTGATCGGTGATTTCTAGCATCACATAGCAAGCTCTGTTGTCATCATCTTTGGGCTTACCTACTGATCCCAGGTTGATGGCATGATGATAGTTTTCCTTTTCGTCTTTTAGTATCCTGTGAAAAGGTTTGTGGGTATGTCCAAAGGCTAGGATGGATGCTTTTTCGTTTTGCATCATGGAAAGCAAATCTTCTTCCTCATGATCTTCGAAGATGTACTCATTGATCTTTCTCGGACTGCCATGAACCATCAAAAAACTGAAAGCCTCCTCATTGAACTGGAAATCCAGCTTGAAATGGCGTGGAAGCTGTTTTAAAAAAGTTCTGGATTCAAAGGATAATATTTGGTTGGTATAAGCTTTGGAAATGGTGCCATTGCTTACGCCTTCTTCAATGGGATGTAATTTAGGGCCATGAGGACTGAGTCCTATGAATTCATCATGATTCCCAGCGATGGTTGGTATTTTTCTCTGCCGGATGAGTTCTACCACTTCATTGGGTTGAGGAGCATAGCTTACTAAATCTCCCAGACAATAAATTTGATCTGGATTCCTTTCATCAATGTCGGCCAAAACAGCTTCTAATGCCGGCAAATTAGCATGGATATCACTTAGTAAGGCAATCTTCATTGGTGCTTGTTTTAAGGTTTAATAGTTTTCCGTCACGAATGTATCACCATCTTTTAAAATTCCAAACCTATCTCTACCGATTAAATGGTTTATTTTTATAAAAATAGACTTTTACGATAAAAATTTATTGTTTTATAATAAATTTTTATCGTAAATTGAGATCGAATCAAACTAGTATCTAATGAGAAATAAACTCCTACTCAATTTATTAAGCCTCGTTTTTGCACTTGCATTATTTTATAACCTCAGTAAATTAGGATTAGACATTTACCTCAATACAATTAATAATCCTGTAGAAAAAGTAAGAGACTTAACTCAAATTAATTGGAAGTATAGATTGTTGAATCTTGCCACTATTTATGAAGAAGTGGGCTTTGATGTTCCGGTAGATTTTCAATTTTATTATATAGATACTGTTGTGCAAGCAGTGGGTATTCTTAAAGAAGGAGAAACATCTATGAGAAAACGAAATGATAAGTACGGAACCAGGCACTGGTTCAACACTTGGCAGATCAGTCTTGATAAATTGTAGGCCAACATAAAGTAGAGCTCCCCACCCAAGATAACCTATCTTTTTT